>CAVIXF010000108.1:0-5448 GCA_963646585.1 Candidatus Gastranaerophilales bacterium HUM_1
CTGGCGAAGATGTACGACGGCTACCGCTTCCACCCTAAAGCGGCGGGGGTATATAACCCTTTCAGTCTCATCAATACGTTCAACGCCAACGAGTTCGGAGAATACTGGTTCGAGACGGGAACGCCGTCGTTCCTTGTCCGTTATCTCAAGGAGGGAGGATATAATCTTGAGGACATTTCCCAAGACAAGGTCTCAATCAGCACGCTCACCGGAACGAACTACGCCGACCCCGCCCCGATTACACTGATGTACCAGAGCGGCTATCTGACAATCACCGGCTACGATGAGAGATTCAAGAAATACTACCTGGATTATCCGAACGAAGAAGTCAAAAGCGGATTCCTTGAGTCCCTGAGCCAGTTCTACGCGCCTGGACTGAGCGACAAAGAATTTGCAGTCTCCAGCTTTGTCGAGGACATTGAGAACGGCGACATAAACGGTTTTATGACCAGATTCACCGCGTTCCTCGCCGGCAACAGCTACGAAATCCAGGGCGACCTCGAACTCTACTTCCAGAACACGATGTATGTGATATTCAAGATGATGGGACTCTATGTAAAGACGGAATACGAGACATCCAACGGACGCATAGACATCGTAATCACCACCGACAAGTACGTCTATATAATCGAACTCAAACGCGACCAGTCGCCGGAGACGGCTCTCGCGCAGATTGAGACGAAAGGCTACGGCCGTCCGTTCATCGCCTCCTGCAAGCAGATAATCAAACTCGGAATCAACTTCTCCTCCGAAACCCGCACAGTGGACGGGTGGAAGACAGCGGAATGAGGGCGCGGTCTGGCGTCCCGGATGAACGCAAAAACTCCACAGGATGAAAATTCCGCAGACGAGCTGAAAAGATTCCGGATTCCATTCTGACGCGCCATTACTTTGAGGTGCGCAAGGAACTCTTCTTCAGAAAAGCCTTCCTGCCCTCCAACATCCGGTTGGCTTCTTCGAGTGTCATAGGCTGCTTCTGCCAGAGTTCCACCTGCCTCTTCCCCTTTTCCAAATTGTCCCAGAACTTAGGGGAAGAGCTTATCTTCTTTTGTGCTTCAGTCAGTTCCATAGCCGAACAGTCATAGATTGGTAGTCCATTCCCGTAAACATATCCCTGATATATTTTAGTTTCGCGGGAAGTTCATAATCTCCTGTGCTTTGTCCATTACCTGCTCCTGCGTCGGCATCGTCCCGCTTTGGAATTTGTCTGCCAGCCACAGACACATTTCCAGCTGCCCCGTCTCGGATGACTTCAGCATTAACATCACCATCATTATGTTGTCCTTCTCCATCCGCAACAGTTGCAACCCTCCCAACAGGCCCTCCTGTATCTCCGAAAGTTCTGTCTTCGGGTTTTCTTTCGAGTTCTTCAAGTAAGTCGCCATCAGCTGTCTGTCTTTATAGAAAAGAAAAGGAGCGGAACCGAAACCCCGGTTCCGCTCCCGGCTCCCCGGTGATCCGGTTGGGATTCGAACCCAAGACCCACAGCTTAGAAGGCTGTTGCTCTATCCAACTGAGCTACCGGACCTGCGACCGCCCGCCCGTACGCATCATTTGCCGTCCGAACAAAGGGACTGCAAATGTAGGGATTTTTTGGATATGCGCAAAAAAATCTTCTCGGGGTGGGCGAGGGTGCAGACTGTCAATGACTCCGGGCGCGATCCATTCCGCTGTCTATAAGATTGTTTCCGCCGATGTTGATAACATTGTTGATAAAATATCCGGCGGGGCGGGCGGATTGCTTTGCAGAACTGCGAAAAGTGTATACCTTTGCAGCCCGAAGTAAAATATCTTAAATCTATGTCAAAATCACAGACCAACCAACAGCCGGTTTATGATGCAAGGACATTGGGCAAACCAAAGATGCTTACTCTCGGGTTACAGCATATGTTTGCGATGTTCGGCGCGACCGTCCTGGTGCCTGCAATCACAGGCCTTCCAGTCTCCACCACCCTTCTCTTCGCGGGAATCGGTACTCTCATCTTCCATCTTATCACAAAGTTACAGGTTCCGGCGTTTTTGGGATCGTCATTCGCTTTCATCGGAGGTTACCTCTCCGTAGTCGAAATGGGGAAGGATTTAGGACTGACATCTGAACAGTCACTGCCTTATGCCTGCGTCGGCGTCGCCTGCGCAGGTTTTTTGTATTTCATCCTCGCCGGTCTCTTCGCCGCGTTCGGAGCGAAGAAAGTGATGAAATACTTCCCGCCCGTGGTAACAGGCCCGATCATAATATGCATCGGTCTCATCCTTTCGGGTTCTGCCATCCAGAACTGTGAGAAGAACTGGTGGATCGCCCTGCTCGCGATCGCCATCATCGTGGTCTGCAACATCTGGGGACGCGGGATGATACGCATCGTGCCGATTCTGCTCGGCGTGCTCGGCTCCTACCTTGTGGCGGCCTGCTGCGGGCTCTGCGATTTCACGACGGTCAAGGAGGCCGCCTGGATCGGACTTCCTGTTCACCGCGCCAACACCGTGCTCGCGATTTCTGACACGCAGCAGTGGGGGCTGCTCACCAGCGCGATAATCACGATTATGCCTATCGCCCTCGCGACTATGATAGAGCACATCGGAGACATTTGCGCGATTTCCTCGACCACTGGGAAGAACTACCTCGAGAAACCGGGTCTGCACCGCACGCTCATCGGCGACGGTCTCGCGACTTCACTCGCAGCCCTTTTCGGAGCGCCTGCGAACACGACCTACGGAGAGAACACCGGAGTGCTCAACCTCACAAGGGTTTACGACCCTCGCGTTATCAGGATTGCGGCGGTCTTCGCCATACTCTTCTCATTCTGCCCTAAATTCTCCGCAGCCATCAGCGCTATGCCGGCCGCCACGATCGGAGGCGTCTCCCTGATACTCTACGGAATGATTTCGGCTGTCGGCGTGCGCAACGTCGTCGAGAACAAGGTGGACTTCACATCGTCACGCAATGTCATCATCGCGGCAATCATACTCGTGCTCGGCATCGGAATCAACTACGGAATCGAGGGCGGCAGCATCGACCTCGGATTCACGAAGCTTTCCGGACTTGCCGTGGCGGCTCTCGTGGGAATCATCCTCAACGCGGTTCTTCCGGGCAAGGACTATGAGTTCGGGAAGGATGTGCAGGGGGATACTGCGGTGAATTTTGACGGGAACACCAATAGAGTTGTTGAGTAGGCACACCAAAAAACTCTAAATAATTCAATTTCAGGTATGAAGAAATTAATTCTTACGGGCGCATTCGCCCTCCTCTCGCTCTGCGCGTTCGCCCAGAACGTACAGCTCCACTATGACTTCGGTCATAACATCTACAACGGAAATAACGCCGACAAAAACCTGTCTTCACGCGGACACATCACGACCACCGTGGAGATGTTCAAGCCCGACTCCTGGGGAAGCACCTACTTCTTCATCGATATGGACTACCTCAGCAGCGAAAAGGCGGCCAACGCCAAGTACGCCGGCGTGCAGGGAGCCTACTGGGAGATTTCCCGCGAGTTCTGCTTCTGGCAGGACACCAATATGAGCTGGCTCTCACCTCACATCGAGTACAACGGCGGTCTGAACACGACCTCGCTCACCTTCAACAACGCCTGGCTTGCAGGTCTCGCCTACAACGGGCACTCCAAGGACTTCAGCAAGACCTGGTCTCTTCAGGTTCTGTACAAAGGAATCCCCTACAAGACAAAGATAGACGGGAAAAGAGGCGAATCGTCCACTGACGAATCCGGGAAAACCACCATTTCCGACAATGAATACACGACCCACGGCTGGGAGCACGGCTTTCAGATTACGGGCGTATGGGGCATACACTTCGCCCACGGCTGGTGCACGTTCTCCGGATTCTTCGATTTCTGGAAAGAGTACCGCTCCTGGCAGAACACCCGCTTCATTTTCCTTTCCGAGCCTCAGTTCTGGGTCAATCTGAACCAGATCAAGGGGATGGACAAGTTCAACTTGAGCCTCGGCGGCGAGGTGGAGCTTTCCTACAATTTCGCCGGGAAAGGGTTCTATTGCATTCCTACCCTTGCCGCTAAATGGTCCTTCTAAGTGAAATCGAATTCAAGAACGCGTCTGCCGCGTTGCACGGCTTGGCATAATCCTCACAACCCCAAGGTTGCTCCGGTTATTCCGGCGCCGTGCGCCTTGCATCCGCATCCTTGAATTCAATTTCACCTCAAGACTGTTTCTGATAACATTAACATATTTGTCATTTCGGGTGGAGAGAGTGCCTTGTGCTTCCCGAATCTGCCTGAAATGACAGATGTTTTTCTTTTTTTACGGTCAGCGGATACCATATATATGAATATGGCGACCAGATAACCCCGCAATCCGTTTCCCGCGATTGGTGTGCGCCCGAAACGGGACATATAGATTCTAACTGGATTTTATATTTTTTACAATGAACAAGTTCATACAGAAGGCTTTCGGCTTGGACCCGAAAGCCACAAGCATCAAAACTGAAATCGTGGCCGGAATCACTACGTTCCTCACGATGTCCTACATTCTCGCAGTCAACCCGGCGATTTTCGGAGACCTTCCCGGACAGGGGATGCCTACAGGTTCGGTGTTCACCGCGACCGCTCTCGCCGCCATCGTCGGCACGCTCGTGATGGCGCTCTACGCCAAGAAGCCTTTCGCGCTCGCCCCGGGAATGGGACTGAACGCATTCTTCGTCTACACCGTCTGCATCGGAATGGGCTACAGCTGGCAGTTCGCCCTCACGGCCGTCCTCATCGAGGGAATCATATTCATCCTTCTGACAGTCACCAACGTGCGCAAATGGATAGTCGATTCCATCCCTAATTCAATCAAGAAGGCCATCGGCTGCGGAATAGGCCTTTTCATCGCGTTCATCGGTCTCAAGAACGCCGGCATCATCGTTCCCAACGGGGCGACTGCGGTGGCTCTCGGCGACATAACCCACGGCACGGCCCTTCTCGCCGTGATCGGCATCATCCTCACCGGCTTCCTCGTCGTGAAGAAAGTCCCGGGGGCGCTGCTCATCGGAATGATCGCTACGGCGGCCCTCGGCCTCGTGATCAAAGACCCTGCGACAGGTGCGCACATCACGCATTTCAACGGAGTCGTCGCTATGCCGGAGTCGATAGAGCCGATATTCTGCAAATTTGAATGGGAGCACGTCCTCTCGCTCGATATGTTCGTGGTGATGTTCACCTTTATGTTCATCGATATGTTCGACACCATCGGAACAGTGGTCGGAGTGAGCACGAAGGCCAAGATGATTGACGAGAAAGGCAACATTCCGGACATCAACAAGACGCTTATGGCGGACGCAGTCGCGACCGTGGCCGGAGCCTGCTTCGGGACCTCGACCACCACGACTTATGTCGAAAGCGCATCGGGAGTGGCCCAGGGCGGCCGCAGCGGCCTCACCGCGTTCTCTGCGGCGGTATGCTTCCTCATCGCGCTCTTCTTCTCTCCGATTTTCCTTGC
>CAVIXF010000108.1:5458-7287 GCA_963646585.1 Candidatus Gastranaerophilales bacterium HUM_1
CGACCGCTCCGGTGCTCGTAATCGTCGGCGTGTTTATGATGTCCCCTATCCGCGACATCGACTTCGAGAACTACTCCGAGGCCATCCCCGCGTTCATCACCCTCATCGCGATGCCGCTCTGCTACTCGATTTCAGACGGAATTATGCTCGGAATGATCTCCTACGTCCTCATCAACCTGCTCGCCGGCAACTTCAGGAAGATTTCGCCTGCGGCCTATGTTCTTGCGGCGATATTCATTGCGAAGTATGTGCTGCTGTAATTGAAATTGTGGCATATATTCGTTAATTTTGCAGGCTGCCGTCCGATTCCTGCGGGAGGACACGGCAGCCTTCGGTTTATATATGACCGGATGACGTCGGACACCATATGAATATATGACCGGAAAATGTCGGATACCATATAAATATATGACACGACGAAACCAATATACACATATACATATAACACATTGAACATCAATATGAAGATAGCGGTAGCGGGAACGGGATACGTGGGGCTGTCGATTGCGACCCTCCTCAGCCGGCACAACTCGGTCACGGCGGTGGACATAATCCCGGAGAAGACGGAGAAAATCAACAGGCGCATATCCCCGATTCAGGACGAATACATAGAGAAATATTTCTCCGAGGAGAAACTCGACCTCACGGCCACGACGGACGCGCGCTCGGCCTACAGGGACGCGGATTTCATTGTCATAGCGACGCCGACGAACTATGACAGCAGGCTCAACTTCTTCGACACTTCGGCAGTGGAGGCGGTGATCGGGATGGTGCTGGAGGTGAATCCCGACGCGGTTATGGTCATCAAATCGACCATTCCGGTAGGCTACACCGAGAGCGCACGGCGCAAGTTCAACACGGAGAACATCATCTTCTCGCCGGAGTTCCTGCGCGAAAGCAAGGCGCTCTACGACAACCTCTACCCGAGCCGCATCATCGTGGGCAGGCCGGAGGGGGACAAGCGGCTGGACAGGGCCGCACACATCTTCGCGTGGCTTCTCCAGGAGGGGGCTCTCAAGGATGACATCCCCACCCTGTTTATGGGCACGACGGAGGCGGAGGCGGTGAAGCTGTTCGCCAACACCTTCCTCGCGCTGAGGGTCAGCTACTTCAACGAGCTCGACACCTACGCCGAGATGAAGGGGCTTGACACGAAGTCGATCATAGACGGCGTCTGCCTCGACCCGCGCATCGGCACGCACTACAACAACCCGTCATTCGGCTACGGCGGCTACTGCCTCCCGAAGGACACCAAGCAGCTGCTCGCCAACTACCGTGATGTTCCGGAGAACCTCATCGGGGCGATAGTCGAGAGCAACCGCACGAGGAAGGACTTCATCGCCGACCAGGTGCTCGCGAAGGCCGGATGGTACGACTACTCGGAACACAGCGAATATGTCAGTCCGGAGGCTTCGGGAAAGCGGCCTGTGATCGGGGTCTACCGTCTCACGATGAAGTCCAACTCGGACAATTTCCGTCAGAGCGCGATCCAGGGCGTGATGAAGCGCATCAAGGCGAAGGGGGCGGAAGTCATCGTCTACGAGCCTTCGCTTGAGGACGGCACGCTCTTTTTCGGCAGCGAGGTGGTGAACGACCTCGGGCGGTTCAAGGCGCAGTCCTCCGCGATCATCGCCAACCGCTACGACAGCAGCCTGGACGACGTTCAGGAAAAGGTCTATACCCGGGACATATTCAAGCGGGACTGAGGGGTTTTTACAGGGGAAGTGGTGCTCCGTTTGCCCTATCAGCACATCCCCTATATTGACCCCTCCCTTTTATATTGACCCCTCCCGTCCCCTCTGCAGGGGAAGTCGTGCTCCGTTTGCCCT
>CAVIXF010000109.1:0-7286 GCA_963646585.1 Candidatus Gastranaerophilales bacterium HUM_1
GCCCTCACTGCGGCGATCGGAATCGGCCCGTCCCCGTTCCCGGAGAGCTGGGTTATCTTCACCGTTCGCGTCAGATTCCCGTCCGCGCTCCTTATTATGACCTCGGCTCCGCGCTCCTCGCCCGCGTTGGCGGAGACGGTGAGCGTGAAGGAGGAGTTCCCGACCACGCCCTCAAAGGAGGAGACGATCCAGTCCTCGCCTATGGCTTCGAGCTCCCAGGAGGTGTTGGACACCACCGTGATCTCGTAATCGGCTCCGAAAGCGGGGGCTACGATGCTCTCCCTGTCCGGGTTTATGATCTGCATAGGCAGCGCGACTTCCTTCGCGCAGGAGACCGCCGCGAGCAGGATGACCGCCAGACAGGCCCCCAGACCCATATATTTTTTGTTGTATGTCAGTCTTCTCATATTCTTCATCACCAGTTGGGGTTTTGCTTGATGTTTCCGTAAGTGAGGGTTATCTCGTCGGTAGGAATCGGGTAGAGATAGTCCCTGTCCTCGTTCCAGTTCCTCGCGATGTCGGAGTGGAGGGTGATGTAGCCGGAGGTCTTTTCGGAAAGGTTCGCCTCGCTGAGCGACATATAGACCACTCCGCCCTCCTCGGTCGGCTTGTCACCGGAATATATCACCAGGTCGACGCTGCCGTCGGAGTCGAGGTCGTAGGAGCCCGCCGATGGGAAATACATCCCGTAGTAAGGCCTCTCGAAGCGTTTACCCGCCTTCCAGCGCATAAGGTCCCAGTAGCGGAAGCCCTCGCAGAGCAGCTCCACGGTCCTTTCGCGGCGGATTTCGAGAATCACCCCGGTGTTCGCCCCCGTGACCCCGGTGTAGCCCGTGACAGGGTCGAGCAGATACGGGTCGGGGTTGAGGTTCGCCGCCTCAAGGTCGAGCGACGGCATACCCACCCTCTCCCTTATCTTGTTTATGCTCTGGTCGAGATCCGCCTGCGTGAGCGTCCCGAGTTCGGCGAGCGATTCGGCGTGGTTGAGATAGACCTCCGCAGCCCGGAAGACCGGCATATCGTTCTCCGAGGACTGGTAGGAGTCGTATTTCGCCGAGCAGACATATTTGGTTATCTGATAGCCGGTTATGCAGGCGGCGAAGTTCGGGGCGACTTTGACGGTCGAGCCGATGCGCGAATAGCCCGGAGTCCTGATGGACTGCGCGAGCCTCGGGTCCCTCGACTGCGTCTCCTCGGTGAAGGTCATCGTTTCATAGCCCTCCCTGTCCGTGAAACGGGTGCCGTCGGACATAAGGTACATATTCACGACGTCCTTGGCGAGGCCGCTGCGCCCCATTGTCGGGGAGGTGAAGAAGCCGTTCACGTCGTGGACGAGTCCGAGGCTCGAATTGTAGGCGCGGGCGAGGACGATCTCCTTGGTGTTCGCGCTCTGGGAGCTGAAGAGGTCCCTGTAAGGCTCCGTGCCTCCGGTGTATATGGAATATCCCGAAGTCTTGATGAACTTCTTCGACGCGTCGACGCCGGCTTCGAGAACCTCCTCCCATCCCTCGATTCCGTGATATTTCCGGAAAGTCCCCTCGAAAAGGCACATACGGCTCTTGAGGGCCAGGGCCGTCCATTTGGTGACGGTGTAGGCGGATTTCGTCGTCCCGAGGTGGTCTATGGCGAAGTCTATGTCCTCAAGCATCTTGGTGAAGACATATTTCCGGTCGTCCCTCCCGTTGTAGAGGCCGTCGTCCTGGGCGGTGAAGGTTCTGTCTATCCAGGGGACGTCGCCGTAGTAGCGGACCTTGTCGAAATAGAAATATGCCCGGAAGAACCTCGCCAGAGCCACATATTTGTTCCTCACGGTCAAATCGGAGCACTGGTCGGCGTGTTCGAGGAAGAAGTTTATGCTGCGGAGACGGTCCCAGTTCCAGAGGGATGAGGAGGAAGGCACGAGCCTCGTCCCCCTCGCCTCGTCGGAGACGGTCGTCCTGTACACATAGTCGGCGGATTCGTCGTAAATCGACCCCGCCCCCGGGAACGCGAGATAGAACTCGTTGGTGTAGAGCTCGCAGTCGGTCTCGCCGGTGAAGTAGGTCTCCGGCGTGACCTTGTCCTTCGGAGTCCTGACAAGGAAATCTTCGCAGGAGACGGCGAGCGCCGCGACGGCCGAAAGGCAGACGAAGTGCTTCAGCGCGCTCGCGAAAGTTAAGATATACTGCATCCTTTTCATTTCCTAAAATTTAACGGTTACGCCGAAGCTGAATGTCTTGTAGAAGGAGTAGGTGTCGGCGTTGGAGCTGTTTCCGTTGCTGGAGAGGTGCTCCGGGTCGACATAGCGGTTGATCTTCTTGAGCGGAGACCAGTACCAGAGGTTCTCGCCGGCGAAATAGACCCGCAGCCCGGTGAGCTTTATCTTCGAGAGCAGCTTCTCCGGCAGGGAGTAGCCGAAGCTGAGGTTCTTGAGCCTTATGTAGGCGAGGTTCTGGAGGTAGCGGTCGTTGGTGTAGTAGCACATTCCGTTGAGCGCGGCATAGCCCCTCGCCCTCGGGAAGTACGCCCCGGTGTTGGTCTCGCTCCAGACATTCTTCATAAAGTCGCGTCCGACGAAGGAGCAGTAAGGGCGGCAGTACGGGCCCCAGAAGCGCATATTGTCGTAGCCCGGATACCAGTCCTGATGGCCTATGCCCTGGAAGAATATCGAGAAGTCGAAGCCGCAGAAGTTCGCCCCGAAGTTGAACCCGTAGGAGAACCGTGGCTGGCTGTTTCCGATGACCACGCGGTCGCCCGGGTCGGAGAGGGTGTTCTGCCCCTGGTCAACCTTGCCGTCGCCGTTGAGGTCGAGGTACTTGAGGTCTCCGCCCCTGACCCCCTTGCCGTAGTCGCCCACGCTGGAGTAGTCGGACTTGTAGGGGAACTGGAGGTTCACGCGGCTCGCATATTCGGCCGCCTCCGCGTCGTTGGCGAAGAGCCCGTCGACCCTGAAGCCCCAGATCTCCCCGAGACGCTTGCCCACATAAGGGTCGCTGAGGATGCCTGAAGGGTTGTCGCAGCGGGTGTACCAGGCCTTGTAGTCGGACAGGGAGCCGCCGACCGACCAGTCGAAGCGCTTCGAGCCGATGTTGAAGGAGTCCTTCCAGCCGAGCTGTATCTCCCATCCGAAGGTGCGGAGGTCGTTGGCGTTCACGAGAGGCTCGGTCGCGCCGTATGTCGAAGGAAGTTTCTTGCCTGTGGTGAGAATGCCCTTGGTGTCACGGACATAGACGTCGCCCGTGAAGGTCAGCCTGTCCTCCAGAAAGCCGGCGTCGATTCCGAGGTCGGCCGAGGTGACGGTCTCCCAGGTGCCGGACGACACGGGCGCGGAGACCACGGCGTGGTTGGCGTGCGAAGTCCCGTCGAGGCTGTAGCTCATATGCCCGCTGGTGCTGACGGTCTGGTAGTAGGCGTAGTTGTCGATGTTCTGGTTTCCGAGGGAGCCGTAGGACGCACGGATCTTGAGATTGTTCATCACGCGCTTCGCGGATGCCATCCAAGGCTCCTCGGTGAGCCTCCACGCCACGGAAGCGGACGGGAAGAAGCCCCACTGATGCCCCTTGAGGAATCTCGAAGAGCCGTCGAAACGCCCGTTGGTTTCGAGCAGATAGCGGCCCTTGTAGGAATAGGTCAGACGGTAGAAGAGACCGGCGAGTTCGTATTCGTTGACACCGCCCGTCAGTCTGTCGATGTTCCCCACGGCGAGGTTGAAGTCGGACAGGTCTTCGGTGAGAAGGTCGTCCCTCCGGACTTCGATGTTCGTCTTGGAGTAGTTCTCGTAGTTTATGCCGGCAGTGCCGGTGAAGTTGTGGGCATTATCCCCCCCCCAGCTGTTATCGTATGATATATAAGCGTTTGCGACGTGCAGGTTCTTGGCGGAGGACATCTCGTCGTAGCGGTCTTTCCAGTCGCTCGTCGGCTCCTGCGCTATGATGCCGGGATACATCGAGTATTCCACGGTCGTGTCCCTGTACTTCGTCCCGGAGCCCTGGTAGGCGTAGGAGTAGTCGAGCACGAACTTGAGGTGCTTGGTGACGTCGGCGGTGAGGGCCGTGGAGATCGTCACCTCCTGACGCTTGTTTATCGACCACTGCTTCCCCTTGTAGAGCATCGCGCTGTAACCGTCCATAACATAGTGGGAGGACGAGTTGGTCATCAGAGTGTGGGAGACCGCCGTCCCGTCGGGGTTGACCGGCACGAGAGAGGCGAGGGCGTGCATATACGGCTGACGGAACCGTCCGCCGTTGGCGTTGTAGTAGTTCCGGGCGAAGTAGCGGATGTTGTTGGACAGGCGCAGCCACGGCCGGATCTTGACGTCGGTCTTCGCCCTGACGTTGTAGGAGTCGAAATAGTCCTTGCCTATGCGGAAGTTTCCGTCCTGATGGTAGTAGCGGCCGGACACCATATAGTTGACGTTCTTCGACCCTCCGCTGACGTTGACGTTGTAGTCCTGGGTCGGACGGGTCTCGTCGAACATCCAGTTGTACCAGTCGAAGTTGGCGAGGTAGACGTAGGACATCTGCCCGTTCCTCATCTCGGTCACGACCCAGGGACGCTCGGGGTTCTCGGTGACGTCATTCCTGCGCTCCCAGAGCCGCTGGTAGTCGTAGTCGGTGTAGCTCGTGTACGGGACTCCCTGACGGGTGGAGAGAAAGAGGTCGGCGATGTAGGCGCTGTAGTAGCCCCTGGTCTCGAAGTCGGTGCTGACGGTGTTGTCGCTGAACGACCAGCGGGCGTCGAAGGTCACCTGCGGAGGCGTGTCAGCCTTTCCGGACTTGGTGGTCACGAGTATCACGCCGAACGCTCCTCGCGCTCCGTAGATGGCTGCGGAGGACGCGTCCTTGAGGACGGATATTGACTCGATGTCGGCGGGGTTGATTCGCGAGAGGCTGGTCTCCACGCCGTCCACGAGCACGAGCGGAGAACCGCCGTTCGGAGAGGTGTTTCCACGGATGTTGAAGGTGGCCTCCTGAGAAGGGCTTCCGCTGGTGAATGTGACGTTGAGGTTCGGGATGAGGCCCTGGAGCGCCTGGCTCACGGTGGCGACCGGACGGTTCTCGATTTCCTTCGAGGAGACCGCGGCCACCGCCCCGGTGAGGTTCACCTTTTTCTGCACTCCGTAGCCGACCACGACGGTCTCGGCGAGAAGCTCGCTGTCGGCCTTCATCACGATGTCGAAGAGGGCGCGTCCCGCGATTGTCTCGGAGACGTCGGCGAATCCTATGCAGGAGAATTCGATGGTCTGGCCGCGCTCAGGCGTCGATGGGAGTTCGAGTATGAAGTTTCCGTCAATGTCGGCGACAGTCCCGTAGGTGTTGCCGGCCTGTTTCACGACCGCGCTCGCCCCGGGAAGAGGCTCGCCGTTCTCGTCCTTCACCGTGCCTCGGATCGTGAACTTGCCTTTCGCGGGGCCGTTCCCGGTGTTCCCGGCGGCACGGTCGTCAGCGGCGGGCTCGACGCTGAGGAGGATCTTCCTGTTGTCGAAGCGGCATTTCACGCCTGGGATGATCTGTGACAGAATCTGAGGAATCGTCTGTTCACGCGCCTCCACGGAGACGATGCGAGAGTCGTCTATCTCCGTGTTGCTGTAGAAAAAGGCGTAGTCCGTCATCGTCTGGATCTTGTTCAGAACGGTCTTGACCGTCACTTTCTTCAGGCTGACGCTGACCTTTTCGGCCGGCTGTGCGCCGGAGGGGAGCGTCAGAAGAAGCAGGACGGCCGCCGCTATGAACTTCAGCAGCATTTTTCCTTTTTTCATACTTATTGTTGTTTGGTTATCAGTTTCGGGCGGCTGCGGCCGTCCCGTATGTGTTTTTATATTTATTTGGCAGTCTTTTTTCAGTATGTTTATTGGCAGTCGTTTTTCAGTGACCGGTCATTCAATGTCATTTAGTGTTGTCCCGTTTGTGTTCAGTGTCATTTTCTGTCGTGGATGCATATCTCCTTTCCGTTCACGCTGCATTCCAGCCCCGTTATTCTTGAGACTGCGTCCAGAATCTCCGGCAGCGGCTCCTGTCTCACGGTCATAGTCAGCCGCATATTCCCGACTGTTCCGGACAGATTTATCTTCACGTTGTACCAATGCTCCAGATTCACAACTATCTCATCCAGAGGCGTGTTCGCGAACTCCAGCCTGTCGTTGATCCAGGAGATGTGGTTGACCGCCTTCTCCCGCCGCTGCGAAACCCTCCCCGAAACCGGGTCGAAAGTGAAGGCCTCCCCCGGCATAAGCACTGACGGCGTGAAGGACGGCGAGTTCAGACTCACCTTTCCGCTTTCAAGGTAGACGCTTTCCGGAGTCTCGTCGTATGCGCTCAGCACGAAGCGAGTTCCCAGCACTTTCACACTTATGTCGGAAGTGTTCACGACGAAAGGGCGTTCCTCGTCTCTCGCGATGTCGAAATAAGCCTCCCCATTCAGGCTGACGCAGCGGCTCCGTCCCTTGAGCCCGTCGCGGTAGGTCAGGGTCGTGTGCCGGTTCAGCCACACGGACGAACCGTCGGGAAGTTCGAAGCAGGTCTTCGCGCCCGCTGTGGAGAGAACGGTCGTCACCCCGTTGTCCCTCGTAAGAAACAGTGCCGTGCTCAAGACGACCCCGAGACAGGCGGCGACGGCGAAAATCACCGTCAGACGCTTCCACCGGCGCAGTTCCGCCTTTTCGGCCGGCTTCTCCGCAGCCATCGCGTCGGAAAGCACCTCACCGGCAGAGGGAAGCAGTCCTCCGCCGTCGTAAAGGTCTCTCTTGAGGCTCATCTCGTCCCAGAGCTCCTCCACGGCGCGTTCCTTCTCCTCCGCGTCCCTGCGGTCAAGAAACCACGAGGCGAAGGCCGAACGAACCTGCCCCGGAGCATTGTTCCCCGTGAAGGAGTCAATAAGTTCCCCGATTCGCAGCTGTTTCATAATTTCAGACGCGTCCTTACTTGCAAGATTTCTTCCGCCGGCTCCGTCGGGGTTTCTTTCTCCGCATTCTTTCTCCCGCATCACATCCCCTGCGGCATAGGAGCATATCCCCGTCATCAGGAGAATATCCCCGCTTAAGCCGACAACATATAAGACTCCTTTCCCCCTTCTTACGCACAAGGAAATTTGAAAAATTTTTTATTTCAACGGCTGAATCCGCCGATTCTCGCCCATCAAATTGAAATTCAAGTCGATGCGGTTGATTTCCTCCATCAGCGGCGAACAAGGTCGCGGGGTCATCCAAGAATTCGGAGAAAATTTTCGCCCCTCCGCCACACTGGAAGGGCGATTTTGCAACTTAGCCGTTGAAATTTTCTTTCAACGGCTGTTTTTTCGTTGCTTTGCAG
>CAVIXF010000110.1:0-6611 GCA_963646585.1 Candidatus Gastranaerophilales bacterium HUM_1
CTCACAGACAGGAACGGTCTCGCACGCAGCTCCGAGAAACTGGCCCTGTACCCCTGCGACGACGAAGATCCGCAGTCCGAAGCGGACAGGCGGGCTCTGGTTCTCACGGACAGGTCAGCCTACAGGCCCGGAGACAGGCTCAGTTTCAAGACGATACTTTACGAAGACCGGCTGGACGGAGTTATGGGCACGGCCCGGGCGGGGGAAAAGGTCAGGGTCGTCCTTTCGGACAGCGAGAACAAGAACGTCCGGACGGCCGAGCTCCTCACGAATGAATACGGGTCGGCCGCCGGGAGCTTCGAGATCCCCTCCGGCCGCCGCAACGGGACTTGGAGGATATCCGTGTCTTCGGGAAAACAGCAGCTCGGGGACAGGCATATCACCGTAGACGAGTTCAAACTCCCCGAGTTTTCGGTTTCATTCGTCAATGACGGAGTGAAATATTTCCCGGGGGACATCGTTCCGGTCAGGGGACGGGTGTTCAGCTACGCCGGAAACAGCCTTTCGGACGCGAAGGCGGAATATGAAGTTTCGGACTGGAACGGGATTCTGGCAAAGGGCGGAGTCGAACTCGACGACGGGGGGAATTTCACCATTCCGGTGCACACAGCCGACAAAGACTACAACTATCTCTCTGTCAAGCTGACGGTTACGGACGGCGCGGGACAGACGCTCGACTTCAGCGGACATCTGAGCGTCTCGGCCGGGTTCGGAATCCGCGCCGAACTGAAGAACGCCTCGGAAGGCAGTTTCAGCGGGGGGCGCGAAGACGACGGAAACTTTTACAGCCCGTTCTTCGATGAAATCTCCAAAATGAGAGGCATTCCGGAAGGCGACAGGGCGGTGTTCGACATCAGTCTCGAAGACCACGGAGGGAAGCGCCTCGACGGGGAGATCCGCTGGGAGCTCCGCAACGGCTCGGAAGTGCTGCAGAATGGGACGTGCGGTTCGGGGAAGACGCTCGACGTGAATCTCGAAGGCCGTCCCGCAGGTCTCTATACCGTCGTATTCTCAAAGACTTATGAATATGTCAGCGGAGGGGCGGAGAAAGAGTCCGCCCGGACTCTGGAGTATGAGCTGCTCAAGCTGTGCGAGGGCGACGCAGTCCTTGACGCCGATGTCGAGAGCGCGTTCAAGGTCGTCGGGGACGGCGACGAGGTCGCGCTGCTGTTCGGCGCGGGGCGGGGCGACATCTGGGCGAACGTCCTTCTCTTCGACCTCGACACGCATCTCCTGAAGAACGAAAGCATACATCTTGACGGTGTGCGCGGCGGGAAGGGCTCGCTGAAAAGGATAGGATGGAGATACGAGGACGGATGGTCGGACAAGGTCCTGATGAGGGTGGAATATGTCAAAGACGGGAGGCTCCGCAGTTTCGAGCACGAGTACCTGCGCAGCCGCAGGGACTTCGCTCTGCCGCTGTCAGTCAGCACTTTCACGGACAAGAGCCGGACTGGGGCTTGTGGCAGCCCGGCGGGTACGGACAAAGGCCTGACGGGCTTGGGCGGCCTTCCGGAAGGTTCCGGCGACAGTCAGGCTGGATTGGAGGGTCTCCAGGCCGGTCCGGGCAACTGTCCGGCGGGCTTGGGCGGTCGCCCGGCCGGTCCGGACTGCTGCCTGCCTGACACGGAGTACAGGGTCACTCTGCATACGGGAGCGGCGTGCGAGCTGCTCGCCGCCGTGTTCGACAGGAGCACGGAGGACATCAGGAGCAATGTGTGGCCGTCAGTGACTCCGACGCTCCGGGGCGTTTATGTGGACTCCGCAGGAAGCGACGGATGTGATTTCCGGGGGACGAACGAAGAACATCTTCTGCTCTGCTGCCGCCTTGAAGGAAATGACGGCAGGACGAGAAAGAGGACGGCTTCCGCAGCGGCCGTCTCGACGGCATACTCCGCCGGGAACGCGGCCGGAGTCAGGAGCGGCGGACTGAACGGCGAAGCAGGATATGGATACTCGGACGGGACCGGATTGCAAGGTATCAAATCACAAAGCGCTGAACCGCAAGACATTGACGCGCAAAGCATTGACACACAAGGCATTGACGCACAGAATGCGAGGAAGGAGTTTCTGAACACGCTCGCGTTCGAGCCGTTCCTCCGCAGCGGGGACGACGGCAATGTGGAGTTCCGCTTCCGCACCTCGGACAAGCTCTCGACATACGTCCTGTCGCTTTTCGCGCACGACAAAGAGTTCCGCAACGCCGCTCTGCGCCGGGAGTTCGTCGTGAGCCGTCCGGTCACGGTGACAGTCCGCGAGCCTTCGCTGCTCTACGGCGGCGACCTCTGCATCTTCCGTCCGTCCGTCTCTAACAACAGCGGCAAGGACATCGAAGGAACTCTGACGATTTTCGTCTATGACGGAGAAGACGGCGGCCGGCCGGTCTCCGTGCAGAGCCGTCATATCTCGATTGAAGCCGGCAAGGCGGCGGGCGGAGAGTTTGCGGTCAGCGTCCCGGAGGCGGCCTCGATGGGATCGTACAGTAACGGGAAGGCGAAGCTCAGCATAAAGGCCGTTTTCTGCGCGACGGCGGGGTTCAGTGAGACGGCGGCCGATGAGTCCGGACACGGCAGAACTGGAGACGATGACGCAGGACACGACAGAGCCGGATTCTGCGGGACGGGGAGCAATGGCGCCGGAGCTGACAAAACGGGATTCTGCGGGACAGGGGGCAATGACGCAGGACACGACAGGACCGGATTCTGCGGGACTGGGGGCAATGACACCAGGCTCGACGAGATGTCATTCAGCGACGCGGTTCTGGTGGTTGTTCCGGTGCTGGATGGGCGGCAGGTCATCACCGAGGCACATTCCGCAGTCCTCCACGCGGGAGCGGACAGGGATTCGCTTGTCCGCAGTCTTGAAAGCCGATTCACAAACACGAGCCATTTCGGAGCGGTCGTCCGCGAGACAAAAATCCGCGACCTGATAGCCGGGACGCTCGCGCAGAAATCCGACCTCCAATCAGACAACATCCTCGACATCAGCGACATTCTCTATGTCAGACTCGTCTCGGACGGCCTCTGCACCGATGAACTCCGGAAAGGCGGCGGCAAAGAAAGCTCCGACGGAGGTGATGCCGAAGGCTTAAACGGGAACAACATCAAGGACAACAACAAGAGCTGCGACAAGGAAAACATCAAGGAAGATATCAAGGACAGCGACAAGAGCTGTGACAAAGACAACAAGGAGAACATCAAGGAGGGCCTCAATGGCGGCAACAAAGAAAACATCAAGGACAGCAACAAGGACAACATCAAGGACGGTGACAAGGACAACATCAAGGACGGTGACAAGGACAACATCAAGGACAGCGACAAAGGCGGCGACAAAGACAACAACGAGGACAAAAACAAGGGCGGCGACAGGAACGGCGGCGGAGAATGCCCGGACACGGACGTTCTCGTGAAGAAGCTGCTGGACTGCCGCTGCGGGGACGGCGGATTCTCCTGGTTCGCCGGGATGTCATCCTCCCCTGTCCTGACCGCAGTCCTGCTCGAAAGGCTCGCCCTGCTCCGCGACGGCGGCAAGCTGCCTGCAGGAACTGACTGGGACGGCATTCTCGCCGCTGCGGTGAGGTACATAGACGGCCGGATGTTCGAGGAACGCGACGAGTGGTTCAGATACAACGGGATTTCCACGGAACAATATTCATATCTCCGTTCATTCTTCCCAGACATCGCCGTCAATGTGAAGGAAATCAGATCGGAGGTCGGCGCGAAGCGGTTCAAGGAAGTCTCAAAGGAGATCCGGAACTTTTTCAGTCCTGCGCCGAAGGATGACTGGCTGAACGGGCGCATTCTTGACAAGGCCCGCCGCGACGCCGCCATTCTGAACCTTGTCTCGGCCGGCTCCGACGCATTCTCTTCTTCTCTTGGTCTGAAGCGCCCCAAGATGACCGGAACTCTCAGAAACGATGTCCAGTCTCTGAAGGAATATGCCGTAGAGCACCCCGCCGGCGGGTTCTACTTCCCGAACGCCGTGATTCCGTTCAGAACCATCCTGTCGTCGGAGGCATACGCCCACGCCATAATCTGCGACCTCCTCTCCCGCTGGAGCCGGTTCTCCGAATCCGCATCCGGGAAGGCCGACGGGCGTGCGGAGGAGATAGCCGACGGCATCCGCCTGTGGCTTATGGTTCAGAGGGAGAGCCAGCAGTGGCAGTCGAACTTCGAGTTCATCAACGCGGTCAATTCCGTGCTGGCCGGCTCCCCAGCCCTGCTTGAGACATCCGTCATTTCCCTGACGAAGACCTGCGAGAAGCCGTTCGAGGAGATCAGGGCGGCGGGCGACGGGTTCGCCGTCACCCGGGAGTTCTTCACTGAAGAGCTTGTCCCGAGCACGGTCAAAGGCCAGGAGGGGACGAAAGTCAGGAAACTCCGCGAACTCCGCAGCGGCGAAACGCTCAGGGTCGGGCAGAAGGTCGTCGTCCGCTGCAAGATCAGCAGCGACGAGAACCGCAGTCTCGTGCATATAAGAATGCCGTACAACGCCTGCCTCCGTCCGCTTCGCCAGCTCTCCGGGAACTGCGGATACGCGCTTCAAGTCCGGATGACAGACCCGGAGTCCGGCGCCGCCAAGACCCGGTGGATGAGCCTTCAGGGCTACCGGGAGGTGCACGATTCCGCAATCGACTACTGGTTCGGCGTCTATCCGGAGCAGGACACGGCTCTGGAGAATGAATTCTATGTCACGCAGGCAGGAGTCTTCACCTCCCCGGTCTGCGAAATCGAATCCATCTACGCCCCGCACCACCGCGCCAACTCCGGATTCTCCGGCCGGCTGACAGTCAGCAACCCCTTATAAACCTTACTTAAATTTCTCAAGTATCCCGACTTACCCAAATTTAGCAAGTGCGAAACTTGAGGATCTTAACATTTCTTAAACGCCTGTTTTTAACGCGTTCGAACCCAAGGACGATGATTCCGCGACTGGCGGCACTCACCTCGGAAGAACGACATAGACGGCGCAGAGAACCAGAGCAATGGCCGAGACGATGTCCACCGTGCGGAGGTTATGGCTTATGAAACGGGAAAGGTAGCCCCCGACCAGAAGCCAGACTATGTTCGCGCCAGGGCCGGCGATCAGAAGCAGGGCCGCGACACGGAAGAGGTCGGCGAGGCTGTCCGACCACGGGAGCACGAAGCTGCCGAACACGGTGAGGTCGAAGAGGATGATCTTGGCGTTGGTCATCTGCATTATGAACCCGCTGACGAAACTGCACTCATTCTTCCCGCCGGCCGCCTTGCCGGCCGCTTTCAATGCCGCGCCGCCATCCGCCGGAGAAGCTTCCGCACCGCCAGCCTGACAGTTTCCGGCTTCGCCGGCCGGGCTGTTCTGACGGCGGCCATCCCCATTTTCCGCCCAGCCTCCGGCACGGCCTTCAGCGGCGTCACAGGCATTGTTCCCGGCAACGGCCGACACACCGCCTCCGACGGCATCCGCGGCATCGCCCCCCACATTGCCTCCGGCAGCATCCGCAACATCGTCCCCGCCGGCATCCCCGGCGGAACGGGCGGGCTTGGCGTCCCGCCACATCTTCCAGGCGAGATAGAGCAGGTAGGCCGCCCCGAGGTACTTGAGCCATTCGACATAGTCACCGAACGTCTCGCCGGCGAAATGCAGAGCCACGGCGACGATGCTCACAGCGACGGCGGCTCCGGCGAACATCCCCGTCCACATCCGGAGCGCCCTCCTCCGCCCGTATCGCAGAGCCATCGTCAGGGCGTATATGTTCGCCGGTCCGGGCGTATATCCCACGATAAGAATCTGGAGAAGCAAGGTAGGCAGCAGTTCACTCGGCATAGCTTATCAATTAATAACCTCTAACTCATTTAATATCAGTACTTATCCCTCTTTCGACCATTTAAATACACCACTTTTTCATCTCCCCCCTGCCTTGTATTAACCCCTCCCGTCCCCTTTACAGGGGAAGTGGCGCTCCATTCGCCATATCAACACATCCCCGTCCTTCGCAAACTGCGCACGGCGCTTTTGCGACTTGGGATTTTCACGGCCTCACCGGACGGCGGGACGCTCGGCGACATACATCCGGCATATTCCCAGAGACAGAGCGGTGTGCTCCACATTGACGAAGCCGCAGTCCCGCAGAATCGCCCGGAACTCATCCGGAAGCGGAAAATGCAGGACCGAGGCCGGAAGATAGCGGTACGCCGCCCTGTCTCCGCTGACCCTGCCGCCGATGCGCGGAAGAATCCTGAGAAAATACAGCTCATACAGCGACCGCAGCACCCTGTTCCTCGGGACGGAAAGCTCAAGTATCACAAGCCTTCCGCCGGGCTTCAGCACCCGCAGCATCTCGCGCAGCCCCACTTCCAGATGCTCGAAATTGCGCACTCCGAACCCGACGCACACTCCGTCAAATGTCCCGTCCGGAAACTCCAGCGCCTCGCAGTCGCCTTTCTTCAGTTCAATCCGTCCGGAGAACCCCGCCGCCGCGACTTTGGCCCTCCCCGCCGAAAGCATTCCTTCAGAAAGGTCGACCCCCGTGATTCGGGCGTTCTTCAGACGCCCCGCCACAGCCAGAGAGAAATCCCCGGTGCCGCAGGCGACGTCGAGTATGCGGCAGCCGGACTCCCCCGCCGGAAGCT
>CAVIXF010000110.1:6621-7282 GCA_963646585.1 Candidatus Gastranaerophilales bacterium HUM_1
GAATATGATTCAGTGCGTCATATTCCGGAGCGATGCTGTCGAACATCTGCTCCACGACTTCTTTTTTCGGCATCTTCCCATATCTATCGATTGCAAAGTTAAAATATATGACTGACAAATGAAAGATTTTTGCAGCGGGCACAGACTTTGACCGAACATTCCCCGTTTCGCGCTCTGACATTTTGTCAGAAGACATCGGCCGGTGCGCCGCCCCTTTTCCCAGTGACGGCGGTCTGATGTCGAGTCGTGTAGAACATCCTGAATACAAGAGAGATATGGAAAAGAAAGAACTGCCGGTCCTGCTGCTTACCGGCTACCTTGGAAGCGGCAAGACAACTCTGCTGAACAGAATACTCACGAACCGCAAAGGGATAAGATTCGCCGTGATAGTCAATGACATCGGCGAGGTCAACATCGACGCAGACCTCATTCAGAAAGGAGGGGTCGTGGGCAAGAAGGACGAGAGCCTGGTCGCCCTCCAGAACGGCTGCATCTGCTGCACCCTGAAGACTGACCTCATCGAGCAGATCTACGAACTGACGAAGATGCAGAAGTTCGACTATCTCGTAATCGAGGCCAGCGGCATCTGCGAGCCCGAACCGATTGCGAGAACGATATGCAGCATCCCTTCACTCGGAGGCCCGTACACGGAATACGGGAC
>CAVIXF010000111.1:0-7264 GCA_963646585.1 Candidatus Gastranaerophilales bacterium HUM_1
AAGATAAGACTTTCAATGATTTGCAGAGGTTTTATCACCCAAAATGTCCACCCCGCCTAACTTATTAACCATTCGCATTATGAAACAGATTCTAAAATCTTTCGCCGTCCTCGCCCTTGCGGCGTTCGCGGCGTCGTGCGCCAAGGAGCAGATCGCGGCTCCTTCTCGGGGGGGGGAAATGAGGCCGTAGTAAGCTTCACCGTCGCCTCTCCAGTAATCCAGACCAGGGCCGTCGCCGACGGGAACACCGTTGACAAGGTGGCCTGCTGCGTCTATAACGAAAAGGGAGAACTCATCGAAGGTACTCCCGAGAACGCAATCAGCCAGACCATCGCCATGACAGGCGGCAAGGCGACATTCTCAGTCCGCCTCGTGACGGGCCAGACCTACAGCTTCCTCTTCTGGGCGTACAAGTCCATAGGCGGTGACGGCGATGGCAAAGACGGCAGCGCCTACTACACCCTTGACAGGGCGAACAAGAAAGTGACCGTCAGCTACGAGAACGCAAGCTCCAACGACGAGAGCCGCGACGCGTTCTACAGGTACATCGCCTCCAAGACGATCACCGGCGCGGTCAACGAGAAGGTCGAGCTTCACCGTCCTTTCGCCCAGCTCAACTTCGGCGTGGAGATAGCCGACATCGTCGCCGCCAAGGCTGCGGACGCCGGCCTCACCGTGGACAACTCGCGGGTGAAAGTCGTCGGTCTCGGTAACGTGCTCAAACTCGAAGACGGCACGGTCGAAGTCGAGGGAGGCGATGACGGCGGCGTGACCGCGGAGTTCGCGCTCGCCGCTCTTCCTGCGGGGACTCTCCCGACCGCGGTAAGTGACACCGGAGAATATGCGAGCGGAATACTTGAGGTGGGCGGCAAGAAATACGGACATGTGGCGATGAACTACGTCCTTCCTTACGGCAACGTCAACACCGAGCTTACCGTCGCGAACGGCACGACTGAAATCAACACCATCTCTGTCACCAACGTCCCTCTCAAGACCAACTACCGCACTAACGTGGTTGGCAACCTCTTCACCTCCGAAGTCGTTGAGAACATCATCGTCGTTCCGGAGTTCACGGAGCCTGACATCGTTCAGGAGTTCGTGAGCATAACGGCCGAGAAAATCGCGGACGCCAACGCCCTCATAGCGAATAACAAGGCGGCTGACATCATCGAGGTGAAGTTCGCCGCAGCGCCTGAGGACGTCACCTCGAAGGCGATCCTGACCACCCCTATAAAGGAGGACGGAACGCTCAACGTCGAAATCTCCAACAGCGTCGGAACGCTTTATGTGGGGAATTACACATCCGAGAGCTATTCAGCTGAGACTCCATTGGTGGAGAATAATAGCGCCGCCAACAAAGCCGTCGTGAACATCACCATCCCGGAGAACGTGACGATTGAGGAGCTTGTCATCTGCGACGACACCAAGACCGTGAACATCAACGGCGTCAATGCAAAAGACTATCAGGCGGGCGGTCAGATTAAGAAGCTCACGGCCAAGACCTCAATGAACACTCTCGTCATCGCGAAGGGTCAGGTCATAGGCACGCTCGTATTCCAGCAGGGCGGTCTCGAAATCCACGGAACGGTGAACGAGGTGCAGATTGACAAGAAGGGCGACATCGAAGTCCGCGAATGCGAGAACCTCAACTCGAATGTTTACGGAGTGCTCAAGACTTACATCAAGACCGGTTATGTGGGCGTAAAGGGTCTCAGCACCGCAGACCTTTATGACATCGTGTGTGCCCAAAATCTTAGTTACGAGAATTACAGAGCGCTCAAGGGTTCTCTTCCGAAAGGCTATTATGGCGTCAAGAATACAGACGGGACTTGGAATATAGAGTATGAAGCATGTCCTTATCTTACATTCTCGGCAGATTCCGAGAAGAAGTTCAAAATGCAATTTTGGGGTAATACCAGAACATACCTCAAAGGTGTGCTTGAGTATTCTGTAGGAGGCGGAGAATGGACAGTCGTTGAACACGGCATAAATGTGAACTTTGGCGGGACATTCGGCAGTCTTATGCTTCGAGGGAAGGCTGATGGAACCCAGAAAGTTGATGACATAGCGGCTGGTTTCGTCGGCACGGCTTATGATCCAAGCGATTACGCCCAGATTGTTCTTACTTTTAATTCAACAATAGTTCCTGTAACTGTGACGGGGGATATAAGGACATTGATTGATTATGAAAACTTCGAGACCGTGGACACACAAGGTGCAAAATTCATCGGACTGTTCAAGAACAATAAATCTATAGTTTCTGCTCCGGAGTTGCCGGCTACGACGCTTGCGGAGCGCTGTTACCAAGAAATGTTCAAGGATTGCATAAGTCTGACTGAAGCGCCGACATTGCCGGCTACGACGCTTGCGAAGCGCTGTTACCAAGGAATGTTCAGCGGCTGCAAAGCTTTGTCAAGTGTGACTGTTAAAGCGGAATCGTTGGGCGAGGATTCTTTGATTGAATGGCTTAAAAATGTCGCTTCTACGGGAACTGTTTATAAGAACTTTAATTTGGCATTGGAGGCGAATTCTGTCAGCGGAATCCCTTCTGGCTGGAGCACGGCGGACATCGCAGAATAGTTTCTGAAGACAATCGCATCTGAAATCAAGGATTGTCTGTAGCAAGTAAGCGTTTAAGCCTTACCAATCGGGCTGACTGAAAAATTTTTCAGTCAGCCCTGTTCGTCTTTGCTTGACATTGAAGAAAATGTTTCATAACTTTGCGAAGATGACGTGTTCACACGGCGTTACTGAAAGGAGAAAAACAGATGACCATAGGGAACCTGAAATTTATCTTGTTGACTCTCACCGATTTGTGGGGGGGGTGTTTAATGGTCTCCGTGTCCGGTCTCATATCTCCCCGAGTTTCTCTCATTCTGACACATCGTCCGTTCGGTTTTCTTCTTTCCTGCTGAGCCGGTCTTCGCTTTCCGGAATATTATCGATTGACACTTCAGCGTCAGGCACTCTGACGTCAGACACTTCGTCGCCAGGAATCCCATATCGACGGGATTCCTGGCGTATGGGCATATATATTCATTATTAAAATATCAATTACTAACTTATTAACCATTCGCATTATGAAACAGATTCTAAAATCTTTCGCCGTCCTCGCCCTCGTGGCGGTTTCGGCGTCGTGCGCCAAGGAGCAGATCGCGGCTCCTTTCGGGGAGGAGGCCGTGGTGAGCTTCACCGTCGCCTCTCCTGTAATCCAGACCAAGACCATCGCCGACGGACAAACCGTTGACAAGGTCGTTTGTAACGTCTATGACAAGGACGGAAACCTTCTTAAGGGTACTGCTGAAACCCCTATCAGCAAAACTGTTGATATGGAGAATGGCAAGGCCAAATTCGAGGTTCGCCTCGTGACCGGTCAGACCTACAGCTTCATCTTCTGGGCCTACAAGGCGTCAGAGGATGGAACAGACGGTTGGAAATCTCCTTACACTCTCAGCGCGGATGGTAAGACTGTGACCGTCAGCTACACGGACGCGAACTCCAACGACGAGAGCCGTGACGCGTTCTACGCCTATGTCGCCCCGAGAGAGATCACCGGCGCGGTCAACGAGACCGTAAAGCTCTACCGTCCTTTCGCACAGCTCAACTTCGGCGTGGAGACGGCCGACATCGTCGCTGCAAAGGCAGTTGGTATCGAGGTGTACACCTCAACTGTAACCCTCACCGGCCTTGGCAATGTGCTTAACCTCGTGGATGGTACTGTTACTGGAGAGGAGGATGCTACTTTTGGTGTTAACTACTGCCCTGGCTTTAATGGTAGCATTGACGATGAGAGTCCGGAAAGTTTTACAGGTGAAAAACTTGAGGTTAATGGCAAAAAGTATGGTTATGTGGCTATGAACTACGTGCTTGTTGGGAAAAACACAAGGAGCCTTACCGATGCGACGCTTACGATTGCAGATTTTGATGACGATATCAACACTCTCGAGGTGAAGAATGTTCCTCTTCAGGGCAACTACCGCACTAACGTGCTCGGTAACCTCTTCACCTCCGAAGTCGTTGAGAACATCATCGTCGAGCCTGCATTCGAAACCCCGGACAACATCATTGAATTTGTGGCGGTCGCAGACATTGCATCTGCAAATAAGGTCATAGAGCAATCCACTGAAGACGACGTAGTCAGTGTGAAGTTCGCGGCGGCGCCCGGGGACAACTCCTCGCAGGCCATCCTCACCACCCCTATAAAGGCGGAAGGCACGCTCAACATCGAAATCTCTGAAAACGTCACAGGAACCCTTTATGTGGGGGATTATGCAGACGCGGCCTATGAAAAGGCAAGTGACTTGAAGCAGGCGGAGAACGCCAACGAAGCCACTGTGAACATCACCATTCCGGAGGGCGTGACGATTGAACATCTTGTCATCGACGCCGGCACGAAGACCGTGAATATCAACGGCGTCAAAGCGGCGAGCGGTACCACCAGCACGGCGAATATCACCACGCTTGAGGTGACAGCCTCACCGAACACTCTCGTCATCGAGGAGGGGCAGACCGTCGGGAAGCTCATCTTCCATAAGGGAGGTCTCGAGATTCACGGAACAGTGAATGCGGTGGAGATTCCGGATGCGGACAAAGCGGCGGACGCGACAGAAAAGCAAATCTTCGTCCGCGACTGCGAGAACCTCAGCGGTGAAGTTTATGAAACGCTCAAGGACTATATCGCGACAAGTGAGGGTTATGTAGGCATTCAGAATGGCGACAAATGGGATATCACCATCCCTGTCGTAATGGATGGTGTCGGATATACCTCATTGCAGGGCGCTATCGATGCCGCTAACAAGGAGAATAAAAAAGTCACTATCACTCTCTATGCGGACATTGTCACCGACAAAACTATTGAGGTTAATAAGGGTCAGTTTATAGAGCTTTATTTCAATGGGCATAGCATTACATACACTCCTGATAATGGTTATATCATCTTTGTTGATGGTGGCAAGATATATTTGTACAAAAAAATGGGTGATAAGATTTATATATACAAAGCAGGAGAAGGGAAAAAAATAATTGAAGCCGACTATAAAAACAACGGCCAAATAGTTTACTGTTACCTTTAAGGTGGTGATAATGCCATATCTTCTCACAAGGTGAAGATTAAGAAACCTGAAAAAATGTTTCCGAAAGTCCTGAAATAAAAGAGCTTTGATTGACTTGTCTTTCGGAAACAGCAGATTTTATCAAAAAGTGTCGGTTCTAACCGACACTTTTTGTATATTTGCCGAAATCAATGAATTATACGAAACGCAAGTTGTCTGGTTATGGAGTCTCTATTCTTGAAGCAAGACCGCTATTATGCGGAAACATCGACTGAAATTGTCCGGGAATACATCAATGAGATAGACTGGGACGCACGGCTCATTTCCATTCAGGGCCCCAAGGGCGTGGGGAAGTCCACATTGCTCAGGCAGTATTTGAAGCTCAACTATCCTCCGCATTCGAGGAAGGCTCTGTATTGTTCGATGGACTCGTTATATTTCAGCGCCCATAGCATCAGCGAACTTGTCGAACGTTTCGTCGCCATCGGAGGAGAGCGCCTGTTCTTAGATGAAATTCATAAATACGCCGGCCCGTGGAGTACGGAATTGAAAGAAATCTATGACCTTTATCCCCGATTGAAAATCGCCATCAGCGGGTCTTCACTTCTCAAGATATTGAACTCGGAGGCCGATCTGTCAAGGAGATGCGTGAGATATGACATTCAGGGTCTGTCGTTCCGCGAATATCTGAGGTTTTATCACAGTCTGGAATTTCCGAAAACCACGCTCGGCTCCATTCTGGCTTCTCCTTTTGAACTCGCGGACTCCGTACTCCGGCAATGTCATCCGCTGGAATATTTCAAGGATTATCTCAGACACGGGTACTATCCTTTTTATCTTGAGGGGGCGAAATCCTATTACACGAGGATAGAACAGGCGGTCTCCTACACCCTTGAGGTCGAATTGCCGGAACTCCGTCTTGTGGACATTTCCGGAGTGATAAAGCTGAAGAAGCTGATGAACATCGTCTCGGACCAGGTTCCGTTTGAACTCGACGCCAGCAAATTGTCCCGTGCCGTGGGCGCGACGCGGGAGACAGTGGTCCTGTACCTTCACTATCTCGGACGCGCGAAGATGCTGAACCTGCTGTTTTCCGGTTCGAAGGATTATGCGAAACTCGCACGTCCGGACAAACTGTATCTGGAGAACACTAATATGCTCTACGCCCTGTGCAGTGACAGCCCGGAAATCGGCACGGTGCGCGAGACATTCGCCGTGAACCATCTTTCCTTCGGTCATAAGGTGGAGTACGGCAAGGAGAAGGGGGACTTCAAGGTTGACGGGAAATATACCTTTGAAGTCGGCGGGCCGGACAAAGGATTCTCCCAGATTGCCGGCGTGAAGGATTCCTATGTCCTTGTCGATGACATCGAGGCTCCGTCCGGCAGGAAGATCCCTCTCTGGATGATTGGTTTCATCTATTGACCTCTTGCCCCCAAACTGTAGAATCCATTCCGCAAAATTCCTTATCCTTGCCTCGAAACAGGAGAACTCGAAACATGAAAAGATTGAGAAAGGGATGACATCGACTTTCCGGAAATATTTTTTTTGTCCTGAAATATTCCTCGCATCCCATTGCGATAAGACAAATATTTCCTATCTTTGACGATGTGCCGTCCCTTGACGGACATACCGAGGATATGCTGAAACGGATGACCATAGGAAACCCGAAATTTATCTTGCTGACTCTCACTGATTTGTGGGGGGGGGGAGTATTATAATCCCCTCTGCGCCGGGTCATCTATCTTCTCGCCGTCCGGCACTCTGACCGTCAGGTCTTCTCTTTCCTCTAATTCTGACATACTGACTGCCTGTCCGCCCGGCCGGGCTTCGCGGTCGTCGCAGCCGCAGCAATCGTCGTTTTCCTTTCGTTCAGACATATTAACTGCCCGGGCTTCGCAGTCGTCGCGGACTTCGCCGTCTTTCCGTCACATCGTCGGGGAGCGGATGTCTCGTTTTGTATCTCATCATTAAAATGTTAAATACTAACTTATTAACCATTCGCATTATGAAACAGATTCTAAAATCTTTCGCCATCCTCGCCCTCGTGGCGGTTTCGGCGTCGTGCGCCAAGGAGCGGATAGCCGCCCCTTCGGGGGAGGAGGCCGTGGTGAGCTTCACCGTCGCCTCTCCAGTAATCCAGACCAGGATCATCGCTGACGGAAACACCGTTGACAAGGTCGCCTGCTGCGTCTATAACTCTGACGGAGACC
>CAVIXF010000112.1:0-7170 GCA_963646585.1 Candidatus Gastranaerophilales bacterium HUM_1
ATCGCGCAAGGGCTGGAGCACTTCATCCACGAGTGCCTTGATGCTGTCCCTCACCTGCGTCGATGCGATGGTGTTCCTCACCTGCATCCCCGGGACGTCCGTCTTCTCGAACTCCCGGTATGAAAAATCTTTGCTTATCGTTCCCATAGTCTTACAATTTTGTCGATGTCAGCGAAATAGCGCGGAGCGGCCTCCGTGACCATTTCCCCGACGTCACGAAAATGGTTCACCCGTTGTCACTTCCCGGAGCATCCGGCGCATCCCTCCGTGTCGGCGAACGCGCCGCTCCCGAAGGGGGGCTCCCGCTCTATGCACTTCGTCTTGCGGCACTCGAACGCCCGGTAGTAGGCAATCTTGCTGCTCAGCTTGTCGTTCCGGTCGCGCCACACGCCCGCCTCCTTGTAGAGCGAATCAATCTTGTTGTCCTTCGCCTTGAGCTGCTCCGAGTACTCCGACTTCGTGCGGCGGAACTCCTCCCGCTGCTCCGTGAGTTCGCCCTTGACCTCCTCGACGAGACCCCGCCACTGGTCTATGGTCTTGCTCACGTTGTCGAGCACCTGCGCCGTCTTCCTGTCTCCGAGGAAGTACATCGCCGTGAACGCCCCGCTCGTGATGAGGGTGATGATGATGTTCGTCCAGTCCATAACCTATTCCTCCTGTTCTATCGCGCTCCAGCACTCCGCATCCGCCCCCGGGGCGTGCCCCGCGTCCGTCGCGTGCGCCTTGACGCACCTGTACAGCTTGCCGTCGGCGGCGCAGTACCGCCTTTCCCCGAGCACCGCCTCCGTCCCCGGTCTCCACGGCTCGAAGAGAACCGCGACCGCCGCCGCGTCCTCGTCGGAGAGCGCGTCTATCACGTCGGAGAGCAGTTTGCGCAGCCCCCGGACGACCTCCGCCTGCGAGGGCGCGTACTTCGGGGCGTAGTCCCCGCCGACAGCCTCCTTCGCCCACGCCTTGCACTTCTCGACGTAGGCGTTGTATTCGAGATATTCGCCGATGTCCTGCCAGGACTGCCGGGCGAGGGCTATCTCCGCCGATTCGGAGTACCTCTGCCTCACTATGAGATTGACCACGTCCCCGTAGGACGGCTTCCCGTCGACCACCGCCTCTTCGTAGACGACCTTCACTTTCGCGTCCTCGCCCTCGCCCTCGGTGACCTCCTGCGGATTCCACCGCACCGCGTACTTTCCGTTTGCCAGTCTCCTGATTGCCGCGTAGTCGGCCTTGTCGCAGCTTGCCTTGTAACTTTTCATATCATTATGCCGTTTTGAATTGTTTCACCCTGTGTATGCCGTGCAGGCGCGTCCCCGCGTACACGCCCGCGTATCTTTCCCTTGTCGCGTTCCACATCCTCCAGCGGATTCCGTAGGAGAGGGTGTGCCGCAGGAATCCGAGATAGGAGTTCACCCTGTTCAGATGAGCCTCCGCGTCCCCCTCCTTTGTCCGCGCCGCCTTCAGCGCGTTGCGCGTCAGCCTCTTCCCCGCGTACAGACCCCACGGCTTGATGATGTAGCCCGTGAACTTCACGCCCCTGTCAGCCCGCTGGATGACCGTCTTGCGCTCGTTCAGACGCAGGCCTATGTCAGCGAGCCTTTTCCGCAGCTCCGGGATGAGTTTCAGCAGTTTCCTCCTGTCGGACGAAAGCAGCAGCATATCGTCCACATACCGCCCGTAGCCCTCCAGTTCGGATGACAGCCACCTGTCAATCGGCGTGAGATAGACGACCGCGAACAGCTGGTTCAGCAGGTTGCCTATGGGTTCGCCCCGCCCGTGCGAAAGACACTTCTCCGGGGGCACGCTCCGCAGCGCGTCTGTGTCCCCGCACTCGATGCAGTCCGCCTCCGGGTCGTGGAACACGAACAGGCGCAGCAGGGACAGCCACGGCTCCGGGTCGTCGCCGTACTTCCAGCCGTCCCGGACGACGGGTTCGAGCGTCCCCCATATCACCTCCCTGCGCATATTCGGGAAGTAGCCCGCTATGTCGAGGGACGCGAACCAGCAGTCCTTGCCGACCTCCCTTATCTGCTCCGCCATACGGTTCACCCCGTACAGAACGCCCTTGCCCTTGCGGCAGGAGAACGCGTCGGGGGTGAAGAGCCCGCCCTCCAGAATCGGGAGTATGCGGTTGGCGACGAGATGCTCGACCACCCTGTCCTCGAAGGCGTAGGCGTACACCTCCCGCAGCTTCGGGACCTTCACCGCGAACCGCTTCGCCGGGGATATGGAGTACGCCCCCGTGTTCAGCCGTTCGAGCAGGGAGCACAGGCGGCTCTCGTAGTCCCGGGCGAAGACAATCGCGTCGGGCGAGTTCCGCTTGCGCCTGCGGCAGTCCGTGTAGGCGTTCCAGAGTTCTCCGTATGTGACCCAGTCTTTCATATAGTTATATTTCCGTGTATCCATATATTCATATTTCCGTGTATCCATATATATTATATGGTCTCCAATAAAATCAGCCGCTCCGCATCCCGCTGCTATGTCGAAGAACGGCACGACCGCGTTGGTGTTCGACTTGTTGTTGGTGTTCCAGTTCGACCTGTTCCAGATCCAGGCGTTCGTGGCGGAGTTCTGCGCGCCTTCCTCCCTTGTCTTGTCCTTTTCCCTTCCGTTGCCACGGTTGCGGGCGGGAGGCCCCATTTCATCTTCGGATGCCGCCGGGCTGACCGCAGTCCGCGCCGGGCCTTCGCGGCTGATGTATGTCTTCTATTGTCCGCGCCCCGCCGCCACCTTCGCGTCGAGGCTCCGTTTCAGCCCCGCGAGCTGCCTGCCCACAGAGCCGATGAGTTCGTCTATCCGCGCCGCCGTCCCCCGCCCGACGTACCACTCGTTCGGGGTCTTCGTCCCGTCGGCGTTCTCCGCCGTCCCGCGTCTGCGCAGGCACAGCCGCTTTTCGAGCTTGAGGGCCTCGTAGTCCCCGAGGGCGGCCTGGCAGTACGCCCGCCGCGCCCTCGCGTCGTCCGTGCAGTAGGACATACTGTTCATCTTCGAGTACATCGAAGCCCCGTACTGCTTCACGAGGGCGGCGTGCGACCCGGAGTAGCGCAGGTGCTTCGGCAGCTTGTCTATCGCCGCGTCGAGGGCGGCGATGAGGTCTTCGGCGTCGCGGATGACCTTCGCACGGCTTGCCGCCGTGCGGTTGGATTCGTTGGTATTCGTGTTCGTAGTCTCCATATAAAATGATTAATGACAAATGACTAAATGGCGAAGAACGGCACGACGGCGCAGGTGTACGACTTGATGCTGGTGCCCCAGAGCGACCTGAGCCAGAGCCAGGCGAGCGTGGCGGAGTTCTGCGTCGAAGTCCATAGATATTGAGGATAGTAGTTCGGGGTGAACCCGGCGGCGGAGAGCATCTGCTCCACGGTCTCGTGGTTGTAGAGCATCACCTCCGTCTGCCTCTTCGTGCCTATGTAGCCTATGGCGGTCGTCCCGTTCAGCGCGAGGGTCTGCCCCGTGGCGAAGACCGCCGCCGGGGTGAGGGTGTTCAGATCCTGCGCGTCCGCGAGCATCGCCGCCGTGTTGCCCGCGCCGTCCCAGTCCGTGGCGGAATCGTACGGCACGTTCGGGTACTCCACGTTGTCGCGGCTCCACATAAGGCTGCGCCCCTCGCCGGAGGTGAAGTACGCGGCTTCGAGGTGCTCCGGCTTCACATAGTAGTCCGCGCCCTGGTCGGCGAGCTCCTGCGTGTTGAAGTGTATGGCGGCGAGGGTGTCCTCGGCGTTCCACTCCTCAAGGAGGAACTCCTGCCCGTCGTCTCTGACCATATAGATTCCCACCTCGGCCTCCGCGTATGTGAAGTCGAGGGTGACGGATGCGTGGGTGGTGTCGAACGACTGCGCCGCCGGGGTGACGTAGCCCACGTGCTTTATCACGCGCACCGTGCCCGTGTGCCCCTGCGGCACTCCGCTGAACACGGCGTTGCCGTTCGCGTCCACGGAGGCGGTGTATGAGGACGCGTTGTCGAGGTTGAGCGCGATGACGTCGCCCTCTCCTATGGCGTTGCCCTGCTGCGTGCGGAGCTTCGCCGTGACGGTGCAGGTCTCCACGGTCTTCTGGTACACTATGTAGACATATGCCCTGTTCATCGTCGCCTTGTGGCGCACCGTCCCGGGCTTCTGGTATCCCGACTGCTGCGCCGCCTCTATGTCTATGATGTCGCCCTTGTCGGCGAGCAGGGACACCGTCCCCTCCGTCCCGGTGACGAGGGTCTGCTGCGACCCCTTGGTGACGTTCTTCACGATGACGCTCACCCCGGAGGCGGTCATCTGTCCGTCCGACGACGACACGCCGATTGTGAGGGTCTCCTGGTCTCCGATGACCATCTCCTTCAGCTCCCCGAAGACGGAGGTCTGCACCGCCTTCTCCGAATCCCACGCGTCGCCTATGGCGACGGGTGACAGGAAGCGGAAGGCGTATGTCTTGGTCTCCCCGGTGTCGGGGTCGGTGCAGGGTCTCTTGCAGTACTCCCCGGTCTTGTAGGCGCGGGTCGAGCCTCCGTTTGCGTTTTCCTCCCAGTCGGGGAGGTCTCCGACGCCCTCTATGCACGCGAGCCCCTCGTTGATGTCGAGGGCGAACTGCGAGTATTCGCTTGCGCGGGCGGCTTCGGCGGCCTGCCTTGAGGCTTCGGCGGATTCGCGGGAGGATTCGGTCGTCTGCCTTGCGGTCTCGGAGTTCTGCCTTTCGGTCTCCGATGCGGCGCGGGCGGCTTCGGCGGCGTTTGTCTGTGAAGTGAGGGTGTCGATTGCCGTCTGTGCGTCGGATACCGCCTTTTCTGTGGCTTCCTTTGCGTCCGAGACGGCTTTGTCAGTCGCGGTTTTCGCGTCCGAAATGGCCTTGTCAGTTGCTTCTTTCGTATCCGATATGACCTTGTCAGTTGCCGTCTTGACTTCGGAGATTGCGTTGTCAGTCGCGGTTTTCGCGTCCGACACCGCCTTGGCCGTCGCCGCCTCCGCATCTGATACGGCTTTCTCCGTTGCTTCCTTTGCATCGGAGACAGCCTTTTCGACTGCGGCCTTGGCTTCAGCGGCGGCGATTGAAGCCGTCGCCTGCGCCGAAATTGCCGCGTCGTCGGCGGTCTTCTTGGCTTCGGCGGCCGTCTCCGCCGCCGCGAGGGCCTGTTTCACCGCGTCGGTGACAAGCCCGAGTACGACGTCGCTCTCAACCGCCGAATCGTCGTCAGTCTCGCCCGGCCACAGGATGATATTCATCTTCACCGGAGTGACCTCCGTCCGCGTCCCGCCGGGAAACGATGCGTCCGCCTTGAAGACGGCGACCTCGCAGATGAGTTCGCCCTCGCCGAGGAATGTCTTTGAAAGGGGCACGGCCGCAGTGAGGGTCTTGCCGTCGGAGGAAACCGAGCATCCGGTCGCCGCGTCCCCGTTGCGCTCCGCGATGATGCAGCCCCGCCGCGACGGAGTGAAGAATGTCAGCCGGACGTGCTCCGGCACTGCGTTCCGTACTGTCTTGCCGTCCTCGACGGTGCTGAAGGTGTGCGCCGTCCGGAAGTCGCTCTTGAAATTCTGGTGTCTCATATGGTATGGATATGTCTTTATAGTAACAGGTGTGTCTTTATATGCTGAGGAAGTCGTCCGCCATAAGCAGCCACTGCGAGAGGCTGGAGCTATAGACGAGAGTCACCCGCCGCCTGACGGAGGATGAAATCGTGGCGGATTCGGCCGTGCTGCCGCTGTTGCAGAGGAATATGTTCTTGCCGTTCCCGTTTATCGTGACCGTCCCGCCCGTCTGGATCTTCATAAAGACGAAAGTCTCCCCGTCCCTCGGGGAGGCCGGAAGATTGAACGGGCGGTCTCCGGAAGTCAGGCTGACTATCAGTTTGTGGGAGACGTAGGTGTCCAGAGTCGCGGCGGTTGTCGACGATCCGGAATAGACCGACAGGGAGGCGGCATTGATTTGTTTCTCCACATCAGAAGCTATCGCCACCATTTTACTGCCGATGTAGATGCCTGCAGCCTCTATCTTGACGCGTTCAGTCGCGACGCCGTCGTTCACGGTCTTGATCAGGATACCCCTGCCGCACAGCTCCATACGCCGCTCGTCATAAGCCGGCGGGTCTTGTGGGTTGTAGCTGTATTTCCGCAGGGTGACGTTAGCCCCGAAATATGTCGACGCGTTGCTGTCGTATGCGACCGTCAGGGTCTCGCGGCCGGCGGAATCCTCTATCACCACAGGGTCGTCCCCGCCGCTCTCCACGACGCCCGCGAGCCTTTCCGCGACCTCCGCCGTTTCGGCCGTCTCTGCTGTCTCCGCCGTCACCGCCTTTTCGGCCACCTTGCCGGCGTACGCCTCCCAGCCCGATGAGGTCCTGAGATATATCTTGTTCTCAGTGGTGACGAAATATACGCCTCCGGTCACATATCCGGAGGTCGGAAGGGCTGGCACCCTGAAGAATCTTACGCTCTGTTTCGACATATTCCCGAAATTTTAAAGTTCATTCTCCCAGACGACGCCCATCCCGTCCCCGCCGTAGGTCAGCGGCGAGCCGATTTCAAGGTTCGCGTATCCGTCGCCGTCCTGCGGGAGGATGTGTTCGCCGGAGCCCCCGCTCACCTTCACGCCCTTCAGACCGGACTTCAGCGTCGTCTTGTCGGCCTCGGCCGCCGTCTCGTACCAGAGGGCGTCAGCTCCGTAAGGCTTCAGGCCGGTGCGCGCCGGAACCCTCGCAGGGTCGTCGTCCCGGTCGGCGTAGTGCCACTTGAACGAGAACGCGGCGAGCTCGCCCTCCGTGCCCTCCGTGTCTATGTCGTCGATGATGATCCTCCGGTATGTGGAGCTGCCCGTGAACGCATAGCGTTCGGACGACGCGAAGAACTCGTGCCAGTACCTGACCTCCTCCGCGCTCGCGAGATTGCCGGTGAAGCTTTCGTGGATGACCTTGCTGTCGTTTGACAGCTCCTGCTCGACGTCCCCGTTGATGAACGACGCCGTCTCCGAATCGACCTCCGACTTCCTTGCGCCACGGGCGAAGAGCGTCTCCCCGGTTCCGAGGCTTCCTATGAACTGGAACGCATCCCGCTTGTCGTAATCGACCGTGAACCGCAGGCTTTCGCTCTTCACGCCGTCCGAATCCTCTGAAAAGACATCGAACGCGAGAATCTTGTGGTCTTCGTAACCGCCGTCATCCAAGGACTTTCTGACCGCCGCATAGCTTACGAT
>CAVIXF010000113.1:0-7136 GCA_963646585.1 Candidatus Gastranaerophilales bacterium HUM_1
GTCTCCAGCGAGGATTTCGGGCAGATTTTCGTCACTGACAGCAACAAGCTGCGGCTGTCTTCGCTGCTTGACGGGCTTTCCGGGGACAGGGCGTTCTTCGAGACGGTCGGGGGAGTTTTCACCCGGACTGAATGAGATATGAAAGAGACGGGGATATGGCAGCAGACGGAAAATATTCGGAGGAGTTCACGAAAGATATGATACGCCGCCGCGAGGCCACCGAGGGTGACCCGCTGCGACGGCGCGAGGCCGTGAGACTCGGCTCGATGCTCCGCCTCTTCCTCCGGGATGCGGGGCTGACGACGGGGTGGAACAGCAACCGGGTCTATATGGCCTGGGACAGCGTCTCCGGGGTCGCCGCTTACACGATCGGGAAGAATTTCGTCGGCGGGGTGCTCTACTGCGCCCTGTCATCCTCGGTGGTGCGCAGCCAGCTCTATTTCCAGAGGGACCTGCTCCTGAAGAATCTGAACCGCGCCCTGAGGGCCGACACGATGTTCTACGGACTGCCCGCCGACGGCTCGGACCCGGTCAAGTCCGTCGTGCTGAAATGAGCGGCGGATCCGGGCACGCGGAATATTGATAAATTTAGGCTGGAGGTATTTTGATGAATTCAAGTTTCGCAAGTGCGAAACTTGGCAAGGGCTTCTGCCCGTCGGCCGTGAGGCCGTAAAAATCCCCCTGACAGGGGGTGCAGGGGGTTGAGATGAAAAAAAGTGCGTGGGCTTTAAAAGGTTGAGAAGAGAGATGAGGCCCGAACATTAAATGAGTCGGAATATTTGAGAGATGTGAGTTATGAAGATAGTAGCGGACAGGAACATACCGTTTTTGGAAGGGGTGTTCGAACCCTATTGCGAGGTCGCATATGTCGAGGGGAAGGAGATCGAACGGGAGGACCTGATGGACGCGGACGCCATCATAATCCGGACGCGCACGCGCTGCGACGAGGCCCTGCTCGGCGGGACGAAGGTCAGGATGATAGCGACGGCGACGATAGGCACGGACCACATCGACTTCGACTACTGCGACGCGAACGGAATCGAAGTCCACAACGCCCAGGGCTGCAACGCCGGGGGAGTGGCCCAGTATGTCTTCTCCGCGCTCTACGGCGTGGCCTCCCGCAAGGCGATTCCTCTGAAGGACGCCACTTTCGGGATAATAGGCGTGGGGCACGTCGGCTCCCTCGTCGAGGCGATGGCCCGGAAGCTCGGCTTCAAGCTGCTGCTCTGCGACCCCCCGAGGGCGAAGGCGGAGGGACCCGAGGGCTTCTGCGACCTCGGAACTCTTCTTGAGAACTCCCAGATTGTCACGATGCACACCCCGCTCGACGACGGCACGCGCTTTATGGCCGACGAGCATTTCTTCGCCAGAATGCGTCCGGGCGCGTTCTTCATCAACGCCTCCCGGGGCGAGGTCGTGGACGAACAGGCTCTCAAGGAGTACGTCCCGAAGCTCGGTGGCGTGATCATAGACACCTGGAATCACGAACCGAATGTGGATGAGGAGCTTATGGATATGGTCGACATCGCCACCCCGCACATAGCCGGGTACTCCTATCAGGGCAAGCAGAACGGCACCGCAATGGCCGTCCGCGCCGTCGCCCGCCGCTTCGGGATAGTGCAGCTCTACAATTTCAGCCCGCGCTCCGACCATCCGGAGGAGCAGCCGCTCAAGCTTGACGTGGAGGGGATGAGCCAGGGGGAGATCGCCGCCACCTTCCAGTACAACTACCCGATTTTCACCGACGACTTTATGTTCCGGCTCAATCCGGACTCTTTCGAGAGGCTGCGCTCCGAGTACAAGTACCGCCGCGAATTCTATGTATAGCAGCCTGCCTCCCGGTATTTTTCGGGGGGGGGCTGCGTTACGCTCCTTGTTAAAATCCTCACAACCCGTCGGGTTGCTGTGGTTCTTATGCTTCTGAACTTGCGCGTTCTTCCTCGAACCGCGCCCCGCAGTCGCGGAACTTGTTCTCAAGCGTTCCGGCCTTGAGGGCGAGCCACAGCTCCAAGAGGCGGTCCTGTATCATATATGCCGACTTCGCAAGTTTCCGGACCAGAGACATTTTCTCGCTCATCAGATTGTTCAGCGAATGTTGTACCGACGAGGCGTTGTCCAGGCCGTATTTCTTCAGCATCGTCTCGGAGGTCAGGCTTCGGGCGACGCCCTCGTTCGCTATGCAGTAGAGCAGCCGCCTGTCCTTGAGGCTTGACACGCGGCTGATCTGCTCCCTGTACTCCTCGTCGTGCCTGTCGAGAATCGAACGTACCGCCTCCTCCGCGTCTTCCTTTCCGGCGCGGGGCTTGCCCTCCGTCATCATAAAGGTCTCTTTCATCACCTCCTGCATATTGAAGGTGTTCCCGGACATCAGAAAATATACGAACTCCACAGCGTCGGCGTCGATGTCGCGTCCATAGGCCTCGAACATCGATTTCACGAAGTCTATATAGGAATCCTTGCCGATGATGTCGAGATCCATCGTGAGGGCGCTCTTGTAGAAAGGCTGGTTGTAGTTGAGGAACATCGTGTTGAGGAGATGCCGCGAACTGCCGGAGAAGATGAACTTCGTGTTGTTCAGCTCCTGAATCTTGCTGCGCAGTATGGCGGCCATCCGTTCCGGATAGTTCTCGATCTGCTGGAATTCGTCGAACACTATGAGCCCCGGCTTTTCGGCGCGCTCATATTCGTCCAGAATCTCGTTGATCGTGAAAACCGGGTTCGGAGTGGCTCCGAGGCCTATTGACGGGAAATCTATCACCGTCCCGTTGTAAGAGCCGAGATTCAGCTGTATCCCCTTCGCATACGACAGCAGAGTCTTCCAGGTCTTTGTCGCCTTCGCGAATGGAGACGTCATAAACTTGCTTTGCAGCTCCCGTTCGAATTCGGACGCGGACAATGTCCCGAACACATCGACATAGAGGGTGTTGTACTGTTTCGCAATCTCATCCTGGGCAAGAATATGCTTGATGAGACTCGACTTGCCCACCCTTCGCGGGGCCTTCAGCACGACATTGTTCCCGTTCTCTATATAACGGATGATTTCCGCCGTCTCGTTCTTCCGGTCACAGAAATATTCGTCCGGGATGTCAGTTCCGATGAAAAATGGATTCAGGGGTTTGCGTGCGGCCATAATGCATAATTTTCCGCAAGGTAGGCATATTCCGGATTTTATACAAAAAATATTATATTTTTTCTATAAAATCAGAAAGGATGAAGTGCAAGGTTTGCGACGCAGGGCAAACCGCAGCAACCTTTCGGTTGTGAGGATTTGCACAAGGAGCGTAACGCGGCAATTCGCCTTTTAAGACGATCCGCCTACTGCCATAGATGCTCGATAAACATATCACAATACTTCCGCCAGTTGCTCCAGGTGTGCCCGCCGCCGGAGAGATGGTACTCGTGCGGATAGCCCTTCGTGTTGAGGTAGAAGTCGAACTGCTGGGTGGAGGCGTAGAAGATGTCCCAGAAGCCGGCCATAATCCAGTAGAGCTTCGGCGGGTCGCTGAACTGGACCTTCTGCTTGGCCTTCAGATTGTTGTAGAACCAGACGCCGCTCCCGTACCTCGCGACCGGCCTGATCATCGGCGAGAACAGCCCAATGTAGTCGAACATCTCCGGGTGGTTGGCCGAGATGAAAATCGCCTGGAGCGCCCCTATCGACAGCCCCGCGATGGCCCGCCCCCCCTTCCGGCGCACGGTGCGGTAGAGGCTGTCCACCGTCTCGACGACGTCCTTGACGAACAGCGACTCCACCTCGCCGTCGATTTCAAAGAAAGACTCCCCGAGCGGCTTCCGGCGCGACTTGCCGAAATCCCGGTCGTCGTCATACTGGTTGGTGTTCGGCATAACCACGATCATCGGCTTCGCCTTCCCCTCCGCCGTCAGGCTGTCTATGCGGTGCAGCAGGTCTCCGCGCTCGATCCAGGCGCTCTCCGAGCCCCTCGCCCCGTGCAGCAGGTACAGGACTGGATACGGCTCGTCCCCGGAGCGGTAGTAGCCCTCGGGGAGATACACCAGCATCCTCCTCTCGCTCAGCTCCGGCTGCGAACTCCTGCATATCACGGTCTCCAATGTCCCCCGGCAGGAATATTCCGTCTTCACCGGAGCATAGTCCGCAGGAATATGCCTTGTCGCCGCACAGGACGAAAGGAGTGCCGCCGCAATGACAACGCACAGTATTTCAAACAGTTTTCTTTCCATTCAGTTGAGACGCCACGGCATCGCGCCGTAATCCGGGCTGCAAATATCGTCTTTTTCTTTGAAACTTGCACCAAAATTCGGAAGCCGGACGTCATTCCGGCGTCGCGGCGGATCTTTCTTTCAGAAACCGTTTCAGGAACGGCGTCAGAAAGTAGGGGAAAGTGTAGAACTTCCCGTTCCAGCCGATGTTCTTGTAGCCCAGCTTGACGCCATAGCGGATGTCGGGATAGGACTTCCAGTCTATCAGCTTGTTGAGCGAGGCTGTCGCTCCGTCGGCCGCCTTCACTTCCACCGGGATGAGCGAGTCGCGGTCCCTGACGAAAAAATCCATTTCCAAGGCCGGATTCTCCCGTTTGTAGAAATAGAGCTGCTCGTATCCCGACTTTATCAGCATTTCTCCGACGACGTTTTCATAGACGGCCCCCTTGTAAGTCCCGAAATTCCTGTTCGCCCTGAGGTCCTCCTGCGCCTCCTCGTCCAGAGACGCGATCAGCAGCCCAGTGTCGTGGTAATAGATCTTGTAGTTGCCTGCGTCGTAATTCCCTTTCAGAGGGAGTTCCGCGTTTTCGAGGCAGTACGCGACATTTATGACGCCGGCCTCCCGCAGCCATTCGACGCTCCCGGCATAGTCCCGGCTGCGTGCGTTGCGGGCCACCTTGGTGATCAGGAACTTCTTGTTGTCCTTTGCCAGGAATGTGGAGATATGCTTGTACACCGCCATAATCTTCGCCTTGTCCGTCTCTTTCGCGTATTTCGTGATGTCCTCCTCGTAGTCCCGGAGAAGCTGTCGCTGGAGTCCGAGCGTTCCGCTGAAATTTCCGCTGTCGATATATTTCTTGACGACTTCGGGCATCCCGCCTATAGTCATATAGTCCCGGAATATGCCCGTCGTCGTGTCGAGTTCGAGACGGGTGAACGGGGTCAGAGTAATCATATTCGAAAACAGGCCCTCGATCCGGGAGGAGGAATATCCCCGGGCCAGGAGGAACTCCTCGAAATCCATAGAGTGCATATCGTAGTTCTCCTTGAAGCCCACGGCGTTGGACTCGATCTCCTCGTAGTATATGCCCATAAGTGACCCGGAGCAGATTACGTCGTATCTCCCGTCCAGGCAGAAAGACTTGAGCGATGTCGCGCAGTCCGGACATTTCTGGAGCTCGTCGAAGAAGAGCAGCGTCCGGTGCGGAATGAATCTCCAGGACGGCTCCAGAAGGGATATGTTTCTGACTATCGCGTCGACCTCGTATCCGTCGTCGAATATCGCCCGGAATTTCTTTTGCAGCACGAAGTTGATCTCTATCACGGAGTCGTAGTTCTTCTGTCCGAAAGCGCGTATCGACTGCGTCTTCCCGACTTGTCTCGCCCCCTTGACAATCAAAGGTTTCCTTTCCGGATTCGCTTTCCAGCCTGCGAGGTAGTCATCTATCTTTCTCTTAAGCAGTTCCATTGGAATTTTCACATTTTCCGAGCATATTTTACGCTCTTTTTCACATTTTTAGGCACAAAAATAATCAAAATTTCACATTTTCCGGCAATTCTGGTAAATCACTCCTGCCTTTGGGAAATCTGCGGACTGTTCCGCCAGTTGTTTTCGCGGGACATTGGGCAAATCGGAGCAAAAACACTACTTTTGTGCTGCAAATCTGTGAATCATTAATATATGGAGAGACTTGATATGCACACTCGGGATGCGGCGGAGGCCAATGTCGAGAAAATCGGGCGGCTGTTTCCGGACTGCCTGACGGAGCGGCTGGGGGAGGACGGACGGCCGGAGACGGCTGTCGATTTCGACAAGCTGCGGCAGGAGCTGTCGAAGGCGGTGGTCGAGGGTCCGCAGGAACGCTACCAGTTCACCTGGCCGGGCAAGCGGGAGGCGATGCGGCTCGCCAACAGCCCGAGCAATATGACCCTGCGTCCCGACCGGGCGTGCAGCGTCGATTTCGACACGACCGAAAATCTCTACATCGAGGGCGACAACCTCGAAGTGCTGAAGCTGCTGCGCGAGAACTACCTCGGCAAGGTGAAGATGATCTACATAGACCCGCCCTACAACACCGGCAGCGACTTCGTCTATGAAGACGATTTCTCCCGGTCCTCCGGGGAGTTCAGGGACAGGAGCGGGATGTTCGACGGGGACGGGAATATGCTGCTCGACCGCTACAGCCTCAATTCCGTGAGCAACGGACGCTTCCACACCGACTGGCTGAATATGATCTACCCCCGGCTGAAGGTCGCGAGGGACCTGCTGACTGAGGACGGGGTCATCTTCATTTCGATTGATGACAATGAGGTGGAGAACCTGCGGAAGGTTTGCGACGAGATTTTCGGGGAAGCGAATTTTACAGGCTCCATTATTTTACAGACTGCGACAGACAATAATCCTCGTCAAATCAGTACGGAACACGAATATATTTTATGCTACTGTAGAAATCTCCAAACTCAAGAACCTTGGTTTTCAGAAAGTGAAAAAGCGAAGTCAATACTGAAGAAATATGACGAACTCAAACAAAAATATGGCTCCGATATTTCAACTATTCAGTCTGAGTTAAGAAATTGGATAAAAGAGAATAAGGAAGATTTGAAAGGTGTGGCTCACTACGATAATGTTGATTATAAAGGTGTGTTCCACGATGGTGATATTGCAAATACCGTATTTGGCGGTTATAAATATAATGTGATTCACCCAGTTACCAAGAAGCCGTGCAAGATTCCGGAAAAGGGATTCAGATTCCCCGAATCGACTATGCGAGAAATGATTGCTAACGATGATATAATGTTTGGTGAGGATGAAACCACTCTGATTAAGCCCAAGAAACGTCTGGAGAATGCCAAGGATTTATTGCGGACAGTCATATATGAGGATGGCCGCTCGTCCACTAAAGCATTCGAGTCTCTGATGGCCCGTGATATTTTTCAAAATCCTAAATCAACAACTG
>CAVIXF010000114.1:0-7103 GCA_963646585.1 Candidatus Gastranaerophilales bacterium HUM_1
AATCAAAAGAATCTTCAGTTAATTTTATGATATTTTTTCACCATATCAGCATTTTTCCTACCTTTACACGAAGTTTTACGGTTAACTCGCGATTATTCGGACAATATGACAATCAGACAAGCCTTACTGAGATTATCCGTCGTCTCGGCGGCCCTGCTCCCGGGGCCCGGACTGTCCGCGCAGGGGCTCGGATTCCACGGGATGGACCACAGGATAGACCTGCGCACGTCATGGAACGTGTTCGGAGACCGCCCGGAAGTCTTCGACGGTGACATCTCCCTCGATTTCGAACTCTACACGCAGCCCTCCTCCGAGTTCGGCTACTTCTTCCGCATCAAGGACGAGGGGGACAGCCGCAGAATCTGGAACCTCTCCTACGACAGCCGGGGCGACAGCATCGTGGTGAGGCTCAACGAGGAGGGGCGGCAGAGCCTAATAAAGGCCGCGCTCGCGCACGAGGAGATGAAACATCTCCACTGGAACAGGGTGGGCATAGACTTCGACCTGAAGCGGGATTCCGTGCGGCTCGACATCGCGGGAAGGACATTCCGCGCCGCCTTCCCGGGGCTGCCCGACAGAATCCGGGCGGCGGTGGTCTTCGGTCGGAGCGACCACATCATCGACGTGCCCTCGTTCGCCGTCAGGGAGCTGCGCATCGGAGGCGGAGGCAGGAACTTCTATTTCCCGCTCGACTTCACGGACGGGAACGTCGTCTGCGACTCCCGCTTCCGTGTAGAGGGACGGGTCGAAAACCCGGAATGGCTGATAAACGACGCGATGCGATGGAAAGAACGCGCAAGCTTCAGCTACAGCGACATAGCCGGGGCGTCCTACAACGGCGTCCGCAAGGAGTTCTGCTATTTCACGGACAAGGAGATCACCGAACTCGACCTGATGAGGAACAGGACCGTCCGCCACATATTCCGCTCCCCCTGCCCCGTAGCGATGAAGCTCGGCAACAACAGCGTCTCGGAGGACGGGAACAGCATACTCTGCTACGAGCTTTACAACGACGAGGCCCCCGAGGGAAGTCCGTCGGCGGCGAGGCTCGACCTTGACAGCTATGAATGGAAGACCGTCAGCACGGACAGGCTGAAAATGCCGCTGCACCACCACTGCTGCTTCATAAACCCCGCCGACGGACGCTACGCCGTGCTCGGAGGCTTCGGGAATATGCTGTACAACGGAGATTTCTACGAATTCGACGAAGACTCCGGCCGATGGAAGGAAATCTGGCACGACCACGGGGGCGATGTCATACAGCCGCGCTACTTCACCTCCGCCGGCACTGACGGGAAGAATGTCTACATCTACGGAGGTATGGGCAACGAATGCGGGGAGCAGGTCGTCGGAAGGCGGTACTTCTATGACCTCCACCGCATAGACCCGGAGACCGGCTACTGCGAACTGCTCTGGACGCAGGGCGGCGAGGACGAGGACAGCGCGGCGGGGCGCGGGAACGGCGCGGCGGGGCGCGAAGAGGGGGACAAGGTGCCCGTACGCAACCTCATAGTGGACGGGGACTGCTTCTACACCCTGCGCTATCCGGAGTATGTCGGGCACTCCGAACTCTACCTCTACCGATTCTCCATCTCCGACGGGACGTACGAGAGACTCTGCAACAGCATCCCGATAATCTCCGACAAGATGAGGACGAACGCCAACATCTGGCTCGACCGGAGTCTGGGATGCTTCTTCGCCACGGTGCAGGAATTCGAGGACGACATCAAATCGACTCTCAAGATATATTCGCTCGCCTACCCTCCGGTGACGGAGAAGTCCGGGCTTTCCGACGCGCAGAGGAGGTTCAGGGTGTTCCTGACACGCTACGGCCTTCTTTCCGGGATTGCGGCGGCTCTCGTTCTCGCGGCGGCGGGATATTTCATCTACAGGATGATCAGAAGGCGGAAAGAGCACAGTCCGGTGACTGGAGGCCCGGCGAGCCGGCGGATCTTCAGAAAGGAGCAGAAGAGCGACAGCATATCCCTGTTCGGAGGTTTCACGGTCACGGGGCACGACGGGACGGACATCACCTCCGGCTTCACGAACCAGCAGATTATGATTCTCTGCCTGCTGATAAAGCGCGGGGAGAACGGGATGTCCAGCAAGAGGCTGAGCAGCATCCTCTGGCCGGACAAGGAGGAGGACAAGGTGAAGAACTCCAGAGGGGTGGCCATCAACAGCCTGCGCCGCTCCCTGTCCAGGCTCGAAGGCGCGGCGGTGACCTACCGCGACGGACGCTACTACCTCGAACTGAAGCCGCCGTGCAGCTGCGACTGGTTCGAGCTGAACGCGGCCCTGAAGGAGAAGAATCTGAACAGGGACAGGATTCTCGGGATAATCTCCGGCGGAAAGTTCCTCAAGTCTACAGACGACGAAATCTTCGACGACTTCAAGGAGAAGGCGGAGAACATAGTGTTCCCGCTGCTGCACGAGGAGCTTGAGGCAAGGTTCAGGGCGAAAGAATATGAGGCGGTGCGCGAAATCGGGGAGATGATAGCGGTCATAGACCCCACCGACGAGACCGCCCTGCGCACGGTCATCAAAGCGATGCGCCGGCAGAAGCGCACGGAGGAGGCTCTGGTCGTCTACGCCACGTTCTGCGCCGAATACAAGAAGGCCAACGACGCCGACTTCGGCATCCCGTTCAAGGCGATATAGAAACCGGGGCAGCTTCTCGGGAGGTTTTGGGTTTATCACCCAAAATGTGCACCCCGCCCAAAATGTCCACCCAGCCCCGGGTTTTGTCACCCGGATGCCCGTCCCGCCAGGGCGGAGGCTCTTGCAACAATAACGAAAAACCGCTCTCCGGACATCCGGAAAGCGGTTTTCGAGGTGCCAAGCAGATTCGAACTGCTGTAGCAGGTTTTGCAGACCTGTGCCTAGCCCCTCGGCCATAGCACCAAGCGGGAATGCAAAGGTAGGCAAATTTTCTCTTTCTGCAAATTATTTGTCACATAAATCACTCCACATACAACAGGAGACCCTTGAGATACTCCCCTTCCGGATGATAGATGTTCACGGAATGGTCGGCCGGCTGGTTCAGCCGGTCGAGTATCCGGACGCTGCGGCCGGTCTGGGCGGCTGCGGAGAAGACCGCGAGGGCGAAAGTCTCCTTGTCGACCACCTGCGAACAGCTGTAGGTGAACACGAATCCGCCCGGGGCGACTTTCGATATGGCTGCGGCGTTGAGCCGGCGGTAGGCGCGGAGGGCGTTGTCAATTGCGCCCCTGTGCTTGGCGAACGCCGGAGGATCCACTATGATTAGGTCGTACTTCCCTTCCGGGACGCTCTTGACATAGTCTATCGCGTCACAGCAGAGCCCCCGATGCTGCGCGGTCTCTGAACCGGTGCTGAAGCCGTTCAGAGCAACATTCCTCTCAACAAGCTCCATCGCGCGGGCGGAGCTGTCGACCGAATCGACGTGCTTCGCGCCGCCAGCGAGGGCGTAGACGGAGAATCCGCCCGTGTAGCAGAAGAGATTGAGCACATTGCACCCGGCGGCATAACGCTCCACAAGCGCACGGTTCTCCCTCTGGTCGAGGAAGAATCCCGTCTTCTGCCCCTCCGTCCAGTTCACGACGAAGCGGTGCCCGTTCTCCAGCACCACCTGTTCGTCGTCGCTGAAGCCCTCACTCCTGTAGAGATAGCCGTCAATCAGCTCCAGCCCGGCCTTGAACGGGGCGGTCCCTGAACTCTTGTCATAGACCGCCTTCAGCGACGAGCCGTAGACGGCACGCAGCGCGTCGCAGATCTGTTTCCGCGCACGGAACATCCCGACGGAATGCGCCTGCATCACGCAGACTCCGTCATAGAAGTCGATTATCAGCCCCGGGAGGTTGTCCCCCTCGCCGTGAACAAGACGGTAGCAGTTCGTCAGGCCGTTCCGTGCCGCCGGTGCGGCCGCCGGAGCAACCTCAGAAGCAACTTCAGAAGCAACCGCAGAAGCTGCCGGAGCAACCTCAGAAGCATCCTCCGCGCCGGCCTCTCCCCCATTGCCGGCCGGTGCTGAAGCAAGCCCCGCCGCGACCCTCACCGCGAGGGCGCGGGAAAGCATAATCTCCCAGAAATCGGGCGCGAGCACGTCGGAGTCGAAACTCAGGATTCTGACCGCGATTGAGCCTATCTGGTAGTGGCCGCAGGCGAGAAAAGTCCCGTCGGCGGCATAGACCGCCACGAGGTCGCCCTCCGCAGGACTGCCCTGAATCTGGGCTATCGAACCGGAAAACACCCAGGGATGGAAGCGGCGGACGGACTCGTCACGCCCTCTCCTCAGCACTATCTTCACCATATTCAAGTTTCCTATGCAAACATTACCGCCAAGCAAGAAGCGGTTTCATCAAGATTCGGCGGGGATTTTCTGGACCAGGACCTTGTCTATGCGCGGCCCGTCCATATCCACCACTTCGAAGGAGAATCCCTCCCATTTCAGCACCTCGCCGGCGGTCGGGATGTGCCCGGTCTCGTTCAGGATGAGCCCGGCGATGGTGGTGTACTCGAAATCCTCCATCGTGTCGTCAAGAAGGTCGAAATAGGACAGGAAATCGTAGATCGGGCACTGTCCCTCGACAAGATAGCCGCTCTCCCCGCTCGTGTCCGGCTGTCCGTCAGCCCCCGCTCTCGGAACGATGTACGGCTCCTCCCCCTCTCCGTCCTGGACATCGCCGACGAGAGCCGCCATAATGTCCTTGAGCGATATGAATCCGCAGAGGGCTCCGAATTCGTCGCAGACGAGCGCACGGGAGATCTTCATCGCCTTCATCTCTTCGAGCACCCGGTACACGGTCATATTCTCGTGGAAATAGACCGGCTTGTGCATCATCTTCACGAGGTCGAAGTCCGGCCGGCCGTAGTTCCTGACGAACTCCTTGATGTTCAGCACCCCGACCACGTGGTCAAGGTCGTCCTCGCAGACCGGATACTCTTCATAAATATTGTCTTCGATGACCTCCCTGACCTGGGACTCCGTCATCGTCTTGTCAAGCCAAACTATGTCCTGGCGAGAGGTCATAATCGTGTTCACGCTCAAATCGCCGAGGGTGAAGACCCTCTCCACGATGTCCTGCTCCACCTCCGAAACCTCGCCGTCCTCGGTGCCCTCCTGCACGAGGGATATGATTTCGTCTTCCGTGACATTCGTGTCGTTCTCCTTGACTCCCAGAAGCTTGGCGACCGCCGAAGTGCTCTTTGACAGAATCCATATAAACGGTGACGCGATTTTAGAGAGCAGCTGCATCGGGCCGGCCATCGTCTTGGCAACCTTCTCCGCCCGGCTCAGCCCTATCCGCTTCGGGACAAGCTCTCCGAGGACTATGGAGAAATAGGTGACGACGATCACTATCACCGTCTTCGCGAGCCCGACCGCCGTCGCCGCCTTCACCCCCCAGGATTCGAAGACCACTCCGAGCGCGGAGGCGACCTTGTTGCCGGAGAAGATACCGGTGAGGATGCCGATGAGAGTGATGCCTATCTGAATGGTGGAAAGGAACTTGTCCGGATCGGAAGCGAGTTTGAGAGCCCTTTTCGCCTTGCCGTTGCCGCTGTCCGCGTCAGTCTGAAGGCTGGACTTGCGTGCGGAAATCATCGCGATTTCCGACATCGAGAAAACTCCGTTGAGGAGAATCAGAAACAATATTACAAGAATCTCTTCCATAATGTCGTATTCAGCACCGTCTGCTCAAGGACGCAGCTACATCAGAATCCTGCCCGGGTCATTCAACTTTCGCCGCCTCCGCCGCGCCTCCTCTGCCCTTGAGCTCGGCTATCACGGTCTCGCAGGCCCGCACGTCGTCACCTATCTCCACCTTGATGTCGGCGTCGAGCGGGAGATACATATCTATCCTCGACCCGAACTTGATGATTCCGCACTGCTCCCCTTTCGTGACCTCCTCGCCCTCTTTCGCATAGCAGACGATCCTGCGGGCGAAAGTGCCCGCGAGCTGCTTGAAGAGAATCTCCCCGCAGCCGTTCTGCATACCGATCGAGGAGTGCTCGTTGAGCTCAGACGCCTTCGGAAGGAAGGCGAGGTAATATTTCCCCGGATGGTATTTGTAGTAGCTGACGACTCCGTGCATAGGCCAGAAATTGACGTGCACGTTGAAGAAGTTCATATAGATGGACACCTGTATGCACTCCCGCTTAAGATACTCAGGCTCATAGACCTTCTCAAGAATGACGATCTCCCCGTCGGCGACCGCCGTGAGCACGTTGTCCCCAGGAACGGTGTCCCGCTTCGGAAGCCTGAAGAAATAGGAGATGAACCCCATCACGAAGACGAGAACCGCCGAAAGCGGAATCGCGACATAGAGTATGTGGACGAAACGCCATATCAGAAAAAGCAGTATGAGGCAGATGAGCCACACACAGGCTATGGTTCTGTAACAATCCTTATGTATCTTCATATATATTCAGTTCACAACATTCTCATCCGAAGCCAATCCGCAAAGATAATAAATATTCATATTATATTGAATGTCATCATATAGACCGTCGCGACGGGAATCGCCATAAGCGCGCTGTCAAAACGGTCGAGCATCCCGCCGTGACCCGGGATTATGTCCCCGGAATCCTTCAGCTCGTAGATCCGCTTCCACTGGGACTCGATGAGGTCGCCGTACACCCCGCCGACATTCATCACGGCCGAGATGATCAGGCAGTGATACCACGGGATGCCGCTGAACGGGAGGAACGGGACGTAATGCATCCCGATTCCCACTCCGAGAGCCGCCGCGAAACCGCCCCAGAAGCCTATCCAGGACTTGTGCGGAGAGACCGACGGGAAGAGCTTCGGGCCGTATTTCTGCCCGAGAGTGCTTCCGAACAGATACGCCCCGACATCCGAAATCCATATTATAATGAACATACAGAGCAGCATCAGCCCGTTGAAACGGTAGGACGAGTCGAACGCCGCGAAGTTCAGCAGCGTCCAGGGGACTCCGATGTAGAGTATGCCTGTGTAGATGTTGGCGAACTTGCTGAAGTCCTTCTTGTCCTTGACGTAGAGCGAGTTGATCATAACCGCGAAAAGCGGGACGAAGGCGAGGATTATGAACCGTCCGGTGATGACCGGCGAGGACTGCTCCGCGAACGTGACGAGGAACATC
>CAVIXF010000115.1:0-7076 GCA_963646585.1 Candidatus Gastranaerophilales bacterium HUM_1
CTTCCGAGCGTCATCCGGAAGAACTCGGTCATCATCACCGCGAGAGCGAAGAGCATCACGGCGGCGAAGAGGTATTTCCCCCACTCCACATAGTCCCCGAGCAGCAGCGCCGCGAGCATAACCGCCAGAAAAACCAGCCCCGAAACCGTTCGTGTAATCAAATTTTTCATAGGATGCGAATTTGAGGGTGGGTCATTCTGCGTCGCCCGCCTTGACGAAGGTCTTGCGCGGGCCGAGTATGCGCTCAAGGTCGTCCGCGAAGATGACCTCCTTTTCGAGCAGCAGCGCGGCGACCTCAAGGAACTCCTTCTTGTGCTCCGTAAGTATCCCGAGGCTCTTGTCGTGAATCTCACGGACAAGTTTCTTCACCTCACAGTCAATCAGTTCCGCAGTCTTCTCGCTGTACGGGCGGGTCAGCTCATAGCTTCTCGAACCCGTCGAGTCATAGAAGGAAACCGTGCCGACAGCGTCGCTCATACCGTAGTAGCATACCATACTGTAGGCCATCTTGGTCAGCCTTTCGAGGTCGTTCAACGCGCCGGTGGACGGCTGTCCGTTGACAATCTCCTCGGCGACGCGTCCTCCGATGAGCGAGCACATCTCGTCGTTCATCTGCTCCTTCGTCACGAGCTGCCTCTCCTCCGGAAGATACCAGGCGGCCCCGAGAGCCTGCCCGCGAGGGACGATCGTCACCTTGAAGAGCGGGTTCGCGTTCGGCAGCAGCCAGCTCACCACGGCGTGCCCCGCCTCGTGATGGGCGATAGACTTCTTCTCGTCCTCGGTGATTATCTTGTCCTTGCGCTCAAGACCTCCGACTATGCGGTCCACCGCATCCAGGAAGTCCTGCCTGTCGACCCGCTTCTTGTTGTGCCGGGCGGCCGTGAGAGCCGCCTCGTTGCAGACGTTGGCGATGTCCGCCCCGGAGAATCCCGGAGTGTGCTTCGCGAGGAACTCGACGTCGAAGTCGTCCGCGAGCTTGATGCCCTTGAGATGCACGCCGAAAATCTCCTCCCTCTCCTTGAGGTCCGGAAGGTCGACGTGAATCTGCCTGTCGAAACGGCCTGCGCGAAGCAGCGCCTTGTCGAGTATGTCAGCCCTGTTGGTTGCGGCGAGGATGATGACTCCGGAGTTCGTCCCGAACCCGTCCATCTCCGTAAGAAGCTGGTTGAGAGTGTTCTCGCGCTCGTCATTCGAGGTGAATCCGCCGTTCTTGCTCCTTGCGCGCCCCACCGCGTCAATCTCGTCTATGAAGACGATGCAGGGGGCCTTCTCCTTCGCCTGACGGAACGACGCGCCCACTCCGACGAACATCTCCACGAAATCGGAGCCCGAAATCGAGAAGAAAGGCACGTTCGCCTCCCCCGCCACTGCCTTGGCGAGCAGGGTCTTTCCCGTTCCCGGAGGGCCAACGAGCAGCGCACCCTTCGGAATCTTGCCTCCGAGCGCGGTATATTTCTGAGGGTTCTTGAGGAAGTCGACAATCTCCATCACCTCCTCCTTCGCTCCGTAGAGTCCCGCCACGTCCTTGAACGTGACTCCGACCTTCTCCTTCCCGTCGACCAGCTTCCCGTTGGACTTGCCCACATTGAAGATGCCGCCAGTGCCAGCCGGGCCTCCCATACCTCTCATCCCCCGGAACATAAACACCCAGAACAGGATGAGCAGCAGCGGCCATATCAGCCAGTTGACTATGTCGACCCAGGTCCGGTCGTTGTTCTCGATGACGAGCTTGAACCTTTCGTTTTCCGGAATCTGGCCGTTCAGCTCCCCGAACATCTCCTCGGCGTTGAAGCTGTTGGAGACGAGGAAGAAGAAATGCGGAGCCTTGGAAGGCACCTCCCCTCCGAACTTCGCCGCATATTTCTCAAGCCGGTCGGGACGGATCTTCACCCTCCCCTCACGGTCGTTCCTCACGAAGTCAATCTCCTGTATGTCACCGGAAAGTGCCATACTCCTGACCTCGTCCCATTCGATCTTCTGGGGCTTCGCGCCGTTGTAGTTCCCCACCAGCATATAGATGATGAGCCCTATCAGAAGGAAATAGAGCCAGGAGAGATTTATAGATATGATTTTGGGCTTGTTGCCGCCCTTGTTCTTTTTCTTGCCGGATGCCATAGCCTGTTATTCTTCCTTGTCCTTATAATCCGTCCTCACCGCGTCAGCCCAGAGATCCTCGATCCTGTAGAAGGAGCGGTACGCGGTCTGGAATATGTGGACCACGATGTCCCCGTAGTCGAGAATCACCCAAAGGGCGTTCTCCCGCCCCTGCGAGCGCAGAACCTTCCTCTTGCAGCGTTCGATCATCCTGTCCTCCACATTGTCCGCAATCGCGAGGACGTTCGTCGTCGAGTCGGCGTTGCACACTATGAAGTAGTCTGATATCGCAGTCCCTATCTTTTTGAGATTCAAGGAAAGAACCTCCTGGCCTTTCTTTTCGAGCATTGCCTCGGCAATGACTTTCACTTCGCTTATTTTCATTATCGGTGAAAAAACACTAAATTAGCCTGCAAATATATCAAAACGCGCCGACATTATCAAATAGCAAGCCTAAAAACGGGCCGGTGCGGATTTTTTGAAACTTGAAAAGAATAAACCACGTCAGATTTGCCGATTATTTATGAAGAAATATGAAATTCTGTGGCACGACAGCGTCGATTCGACGAACAGCGAGGCTGTCAGGAGACTGGAGAATCTTGACAATATGTCAGTAATCGCCGCACGCAGCCAGACGGCCGGGCGCGGCAAGGACACGAACAAATGGCTCGCCGCCCCGGGGGAGAACCTGACGTTCACTATGGTGCTGAAATATGCCGCGCCCGGCGGACGGCCGCACAGCCACGCGCACCCGGGAGCGGACTGTCCGCACAGCCCCGCAGACCCTGACTGTCAGAACATCCTGACGGATGCCGGAGCGGGCCGCCCCCCCTACCCGGATTTCCCGGCCGCCTGCCAGATGGCGATAAGCGCGGCCACGGCGGCGTCAGCGGTGAACTTCCTCGCCGGACGCGGAATCGCGGCGCGGGTCAAATGGCCGAACGACATCTATGTGGGAGACCGGAAAATCTGCGGGATACTCATAGAGCACAGAATCACGGGGGCGTCGCTGAGGGCGAGCATAATAGGCGTCGGGCTGAACCTGAACCAGACCGTCTTCCCATCCTGCCTGCCCAACCCCGTCTCGGTAGCCCTGCTCACCGGGCGGAAAACGGACGTGGACGCGGCTCTGGAGGAGTTCTGCGGGATATTCTCCTCGAAGATGGACTCAGTCTTCGGCCGCCTGCCGCATCTGAGCGATGTAATCGCCCGGGCGTTCGCTTCCGAAGACGGCGCTTCCGGCGACCAGAATCTCCGCGCCGGCTTTGCGCAGTGCGTTGACATTCTCCTTTGAGACTCCTCCGTCCACCTCTATCGGACGGGACGTCCCCTTCCCGGACATATATTCCCGGAGACTCCGGATCCTCCCATAAGTCGCTGGAATGAACTTCTGGCCTCCGAAACCGGCGAAGACGGACATAATCAGAAAATAGTCGGCGTTCTCCAGATGCGGGAAAAGCCGCTCCACAGGGATGTCGGGGTTTATCGCCAGCCCCGCCTTCGCGCCCGCCGCCCGAATCTGCGACAGGATTCCGTCCGCCTCAGCGTCGCTCCCGACGGCTTCGAGATGGAAGCTGACCATAGAGGCTCCCGCCTTTATGAACCTTGCGGCATATTTCTCCGGATGCACGATCATCAGATGGACGTCGAGCAGCTTCTCCGCCTTCCGCGCCACCTGCTCCACGACCGGGAAGCCGAATGAAATGTTCGGGACGAAAGTTCCGTCCATAACGTCGAGATGGAAGAGGTCGGCGTTGCGGTTCACCATCTCCACGTCTTTTTCAAGATGCAGAAAATCTGCTGAAAGCATCGAGGGGGCTATCTTCAGTTCGGACATCGCGTTCGGGGATATTGGTCAGAAACCGTTCAGAGATTGTGTATGATGTCGTCGAGCAGCGCCGTGAACTTGTCGAGAGACGCGAGGTCGAGCTTCTCGCCGGGAGCGTGGACTCCGCGCAGCGTCGGCCCGAACGAAATCATATCCAGATCCGGATATATCTCCAGGAAGAGTCCGCATTCGAGGCCGGCGTGTATGGCCTTGACGGCCGCGTCCGTGCCGAAAAGCCTCCTGTACGACTTCACGCAGACATCGAGAATCTTCGAGTTCAGATTCGGCTTCCATCCCGGATATTCGCTTTCGTGCGTCACCTCCGCCCCGGCGAGCAGGAAGGCCGCCTCCACCTTCGCAGCCGCGGCCCTTCTCGCGGAAGTGATCGAGCTGCGCTGGCTTGTCCCGACACGCAGGCGGTTTCCTCCAAGCATCTTCACGGACGCCAGATTCGTCGAGGTCTCCACCAGCCCCGGGATGTCCGGGCTCATAGCGAGGACTCCGTGAGGGGCGGCATACAGGCCTCTGACAATCATCTCCGTGCTTCTTCCGTCGAAGACCCCGGAGGCAAAGTCCGTCGCCTCCGCGCCCCGAGCACCGGCATCCCGTGACGCTCCCGCCGGAGCTTTCCCGGCTGCCGCGGAGCACTGGACGATTTCAAAGGAAAGTCCCGGCTCGGTGACGGCGTATTCCGCCTTAACGTCCGCCGCGAACCCGTTCCAGAAAGCCGTGAAAGCCTCCGCGCCGCCGCCGACCGCCACCGTCGCCCGGGCCTCACGCGCAATGGCGTTGCGCTTGTTTCCACCCTCGATGGAGCAGAGGCTCATCCTGAACCTCGCGTCGCCGAGACAGGAGTTCAGAAAGCGGGCGAGCAGCTGCACGGCGTTCGCCCTGCCCTTGTTGATGTCGTCCCCGCTGTGTCCGCCGACCCCGTTGAATATCCTGAGTTCGAAGAACCTGTCCCCCTCCTCCGCAGGAACGGTCGCATAACGGAACACCGCCGTGGTGTCGATTCCCCCGGCGCAGCCCACGAAGAGCTCGCCTTCGTCCTCGGAGTCGAGGTTTATCAGGATGTTTCCCGTGATGAAGCCCGGCTTGAGTCCGAAAGCGCCGTCCATCCCCGTCTCCTCGGAGGCGGTGAAGAGGCACTCGATCTTCCCGCAGGGCGCGGGGTCGGTCAGGGCGGCGAGAGCGGCGGCGACTCCTATGCCGCAGTCCGCTCCGAGAGTGGTGTCCCGGGCGATCATCCAGCCGTCTTCGATGACATATTCTATCGAGTCCTTCTCAAAATCGTGCGCGCATCCGGCGTTCTTCTCGCAGACCATATCGGTGTGCCCCTGAAGGACGATGACGGGCCTGTCCTCGAATCCCGGGGACGCCTCCCGCGTGATGACGACATTCTTCGATTCGTCAGTCCTGCATTCGAGCGAATGCTTTTTCGCGAAATCCGCGAGATACCCGACGATTTTCTCCTCGTGGCCCGACTCGCGGGGGATTTTCGTAATCTCCTTGAATATGGAAAGAATGGTTTCCGATGTCATAACGGCTGCGGTTTTATGAATGTTCAGTCCGGGAGTCCAAGTCCTCCGGCCGTGCTGTTCCAGACCGCCCGGCCCGGGGCAGGACAGCCCCGCGATTCTCAGTTCTGGGCGGTGAGAGTCCTCTCGATGTCGGACACGTACTGCTTGAAGGCCTTGTCGGTGGCCATCAGGTCGGAGACCGTGGAGCAGGCGTGCAGCACCGTCGCGTGATCCTTTCCGCCGCTTTCAGCCCCGATGGACGACAGCGAGCAATTGACGAACTCGCGGGAGATGTACATCGAAATCTGACGGGCCTGCACGATGTTGCGCTTGCGCGTCCTGGAGAGAAGATCCTCCCGGGTGATGTTGAAGTAGTCGCACACGGCCTGCTGCACCGAAGAAATCGAAATCTCCCGCTTCGTGTCCCCGATGAGCTGCCCCGTGACCTGGGCCGCGAGCTCTACGGTGATGTCCTTGTGAGCAAGCGTGGCGTTGGCTATGAGGGAGATGAGCGCGCCTTCAAGCTCCCTGAAATTCGAGTTGATGTTGGTCGCGAGGAAGCGGAGCACGTCCTCAGGAAGCTCCACGCCCTCCCTGCTGCTGCGTGCTTTGAGCATCGCCAGCCGGGTGTCGTAGTCCGGTTTCTGGAGTTCCACGGAAAGCCCCCATTTCAGGCGCGACAGAAGCCTCTCCTCGAAGTTCTGAAGTTCCACGGGCGGTCGGTCAGAGGTGAATACCAGCTGCTTCCCGCTCTGGTGGAGATGGTTGAATATGTTGAAGAACGCGTTCTGGGTGCCGTGGCTCGCGAGATCCTGGATGTCGTCGAGGATGAGGACGTCCACCTTCATATAGAAGGCGAGGAAATCCGTGAGACGGTTGTTCACGTACGCGTCCATATACTGGGTCTTGAACCTGTTCGCGGGGACATAGAGCACAATCAGCTCCGGGAAATGCTCCTTGATCGCGAGACCGATGGCCTGCGCGAGATGGGTCTTGCCGAGTCCCGGGCCGCCGAAGAGGAAGAGCGGATTGAAAGCCGTCTTTCCAGGAGCGGCTGAAATGCTCTCGCCTGCGGAGATTCCCATCTTGTTGCACTCGCCCTTCACGAGATTGCGGAAGCAGTAGACCGGATTGAGATGCGGGTCGATCTGCACCCTCTGGAGCCCCGGATAGACGAACGCGCCCGGGCTGTTGGAGCCGGAGACCGAAGGAATCGAAATCGGCCGGTTCACAGGCGGATTCCCGTTCGATGCGGGGCAGCGCATAGCCGGCTGCTTCACGACCGGACGGAAGACATATTTGAGCTGGGCGTCCGCCCCTATCTCTTTCTTGAGAGCCGCCCGCAGAAGGTCGAGATACGCGCCCTCCAGCCATTCCATAAAGAACGCCGACGGGACTTCGATGGTGAGTTCGGATTCGATGAATGACACCGGACGGATCGGCTTGAACCAGGTGTTGAACTGCTGCGGCTCGATGTTCTGCTCGATGAAGCGCAGACAATTCTCCCAGACCTGTATGTGTCTTTCCTGTGTCATACTGAAATTTGAAAATAGCTTGAGACCTTGTTTTCTCAAAAGGTTGTGCAAAATTGGTGAAAAAAAAGTTATAAAAAATTTTATTCCCTATTGCATTTG
>CAVIXF010000116.1:0-7064 GCA_963646585.1 Candidatus Gastranaerophilales bacterium HUM_1
TCAGAAATACGGAAAGGCGCAAAGGACGCAGGGGTTTGGGGCGGCAGCCCCAATAATAAGAGGGTGAGGATTTTGACAAACCGTCCAACGCGGCCTCCCGAAAGAACACCCTAATGGACGGAGGCGCAGAAGGATGCAGATGCAAGGCGGACGGTGAAGTCAAATACCGGAGCAACCTTTCGGTTGTGAGGATTTTGACAAGCCGTCCAACGCGGCAGATGCGTCCTTATGCGCCTCCGTCCCCGTCCCCGTCTCCGTCCTTCCAGACAGACAGATACTGCTGCAAAGCCCACATCTCATCCCGGAACCGAGCCGCCGCCAGAAAATCCAATTCCGCCGATGCCTTCTTCATATTGGCCTTGGCGGTCTCGACGGCCTTCTCCACCTGCGGGCGCGACATCGAGCGGATGACCGGGTCCTGAAGCACTGCGGCGAGGTCGGCCTGCACATATCCGTCCACGTACGCGCTGTTCGACTCGCGTGCGGCGTCGTGCCCCAGCCCAACCGTGATCCGTCCCTTGCCGAGATCGGACGGGTTCGGGATGTACTGCGGGTCGTCGTAGGAGTTCGCCGCGCTGACCCGCCCGCGCCCCGTGCGCCCGGACTTCTCCCCGGCATAGACATTCGCGAGCGCGTTGCTCTTCACCGCCACCTGCTTCGGGGTGATTCCGTGCAGCTTGTTGTACTCCATCTGCTTCGTGCGCCGGCGGTCTGTCTCGTAGATCGTCTCCTGCATCGACTTCGTGACCGTGTCCGCATACATAATCACAAGCCCGTTCACGTTCCTCGCCGCCCTGCCCGCCGTCTGGGTCAGCGCCCTGCCAGAGCGCAGGAAGCCCTCCTTGTCCGCGTCCAGAATCGCCACGAGCGAGACGGTCGGGATGTCGAGTCCCTCGCGGAGCAGGTTCACCCCGACAAGCACGTCGAACAGCCCCTTCTTGAAGTCCTCGATGATCTCCACCCGCTCCATAGTGTCGACGTCCGAGTGGATGTAGCGGCAGCGCACGCCCATATTAGTGAAATATTTCTCCAGCTCCTCCGCCATCCTCTTGGTCAGCGTCGTCACGAGCACCCTTTCGTCGGCCTCCGCCCGGACGCGGATCTCCTCCAGAAGGTCGTCCACCTGATTCTTCGTCGGCCGCACCTCAATCGGCGGGTCAAGCAGTCCTGTCGGCCGCACGACCTGCTCCACCACGAGCCCTTCGGACTTGTCAAGCTCATATTCGGCCGGGGTCGCGCTCACGAACACCGTCTGCCCCGCAATCTCCTCGAACTCCTCGAACTTCAGCGGGCGGTTGTCCGCGGCCGCCGGAAGACGGAAGCCGTAGTCGATGAGCACCGACTTCCTCGAATGGTCGCCTCCGTACATCGCCCGGATCTGCGGAATCGTCACGTGGCTCTCGTCGATGAAGGTGATGAAGTCCTTCGGAAAATAGTCGATGAGACAGAACGGGCGCATCCCCTCCTTCCGGCCGTCGAAATAGCGCGAATAATTCTCTATCCCGGGGCAATATCCCATCTCCTTGATCATCTCAAGGTCATATTCCACCCTCTGTTTCAACCTCTTGGCCTCCAGTCCCTTGCCATATTCCAGAAGCTGGTCGTATCTCCGTTTCAAATCGTCCTGAATCTGGCTCACGGCCTTGGCGGAGCGTTCCTTCGTCGTCACGAAATTGTTGGCCGGATATATCGAAATCTCGTCTATGTCCTGAATCGTGGCCCCCGAAACCGGGTCTATGACCGTCAGCCTGTCCACCTCGTCGCCGAAGAACTCGACCCTCACCGCGTTTTCCCCGTAGCCGATGCAGACGTCGACCGTGTCTCCCCGTACTCTGAAAGTGCCCCGCTTGAAATCAGTCTCCGTCCGGGAGTAGAGCGCGTCCACGAGCTGGTAGAGCAGCCTGGTGAGACTACGCTGCTCGCCGCGCCGTACGGTGACGGTCTGGGAGTGGAAGTCCTCCGGATTGCCTATGCCGTAGAGGCAGGAGACGCTGGAGATCACGATGACGTCGCGCCGTCCGGACATAAGGGCTGACGCCGCGCTGAGCCGGAGCTTCTCGATTTCGTCGTTGATGCTCAGGTCCTTCTCGATGTAAGTGTCTGTCGTAGGGATATATGCCTCCGGCTGGTAGTAGTCGTAATAGGATACGAAATATTCCACCGCGTTGTTCGGGAAGAATGATTTGAATTCACCGTAGAGCTGCGCCGCGAGGGTCTTGTTGTGGCTGAGAATCAGCGCCGGCCGCTGAAGCCGCTCGATGACGTTCGCCATAGTGAACGTCTTCCCCGACCCGGTGACTCCGAGCAGGGTCACCGCGTCCACGCCCTGGTTCAGGGCCTTGCATATCCCGTCTATCGCCCCCGGCTGGTCACCGGAAGGCTCATAATCCGAAACTATCCTGAACTGTCTGCTGTTCACGCTGTTGAACTGTTGATGGGTGGAGCGTAACGAAGCAATGCGCCTTTAAAAATACTTGGGGTCGGACTGTCTTAAAAGGATGCAGTGCAAGGCTTGCGAAACCTTTTTAACCGGAGCAACCTTGAGGTTGTGAGGATTAAAAGGTTGAGCGTAACGACGCAATGCGCCTTTTAAGACAGTCTGGATGAATACATAGAATCGTAATATTTCATATAGTCCCCCGACGTGACATTATCCATCCACTCCTGATTGTCAAGATACCAGCGCACCGTCTTCTCGATTCCCTCCTCGAACTGGAGCGACGGCTCCCATCCGAGCTCCTTCTGAAGCTTCGAGGAGTCGATGGCGTAGCGTGCGTCGTGCCCCGGACGGTCGGTGACATATGTTATGAGGTTCATATCCTCGCCCTCCGCACGGCCCAGAAGCCTGTCTACGGTGTTGATGACCACCTTGATTATGTCGATGTTCTTCCACTCGTTGAACCCGCCGATGTTATATGTCTCCGCGACCTTCCCCCTGTGGAAAATCAGGTCGATGGCCCTCGCGTGGTCCTCTACGAACAGCCAGTCTCGCACATTCTCGCCGCGACCATAGACAGGAAGCGGCTTGCGATGGCGTATGTTGTTGATGAACAGAGGTATGAGCTTCTCGGGGAACTGGTACGGGCCGTAGTTGTTCGAGCAGTTGGTGACGATTGTCGGCATCCCGTAGGTGTCGTGGAACGCCCGGACGAAATGGTCGGACGAGGCCTTGGACGCGGAATAAGGGGAGTGGGGGTTGTATTTCGTCGTCTCGTAGAAGAAATCCTCCCCGTAGGCGAGGTGGTGGCTGCCTGAGGACGCTTTCGTCGTGAACGGAGGCTCTATGCCTTCGGGATGCGTCATCGCGAGCGCCCCGTAGACCTCGTCGGTGGAGATGTGGTAGAAAAGCTTGCCCTCGAAGCCTTCCGGACGGGACTCCCACTGCGCCTTCGCCGCCTGGAGCAGCGAGAGAGTGCCGAGGACGTTGGTCCGGGCGAAAGTGAAAGGGTCTTTGATCGAGCGGTCCACGTGGCTCTCCGCAGCGAGGTGGATGACCCCGTCCACGTTCTCCTCCCGCATCAGCGCGAGCACGGAGTCGAAGTCGCAGATGTCCATCTTTACGAAACGGTAGTTCGGCCTGTCCTCTATGTCCTTGAGGTTCGCGAGGTTGCCGGCGTAGGTGAGCTTGTCGACGTTGATTATCCTGTATTCCGGATATTTGTTGACGAAGAGCCGCACGACGTGGCTTCCGATGAAGCCCGCGCCCCCCGTGATCATTATTGTTCTGCCTTTGTCTGACATATATTTATGTTTTTCTGATTGACTCCTTTGTGTTTATGCGGATGTCCGGGCGGGGCCTCTCCATATCGTTCCCCCTGTCGCCTGTTCTGCCGTCTGTTTTGTCGTCTGTTCTGTCGCTTACCCTATCGCCGCCCGGCCGCCTTGAGGTTGGCGACGCAGCGTTTGAGCGAGTCGGTCCAGTATGGAATCTCCAGCCCGAAGGTCTCCTTGATTTTCGTCTTGTCGAGAACTGAATATGCCGGTCTCGTCACCGGGCTCGGGAACTCGCAGCTGTGGCAGGGGAGCACCCTGCACTCCGTGTTGCCGGCATATTCCGCCGTCATCTTCGCGAAGTCGAACCAGGAGCATACGCCCTCGTTGCTGTAGTGGTAGATTCCCGTCTTGGAATAGCCTTTCCGCCCGCGTCCCGCCGCGTCCGTCCGCGTCGCGCCTGCCGTTTCCGCCTGTGCGGCGTCCTCCTTTCCCGCTGTTCCGGCCTGTGCGCCGTCCTCCGGGCGGCATTCCGCCTTCCAGTCAGCGAGCACCGCCGCAATCGCCCGGGCGAGGTCAAGCGCGTAAGTCGGCGTGCCGGCCTGGTCGAATACCACCTGTATCTGCGGCTTGGACGAGGTGAGCGCCATCATCGTCTTGCAGAAGTTCTTCCCGTATTCCGAGTAGAGCCAGGCCGTGCGCAGAATCGCGTAGTCTCCGCCGAGCGCGGCGATCTTCCGCTCCCCGTGCAGTTTCGTGAGCCCGTAGACCCCCGTCGGCGTGCCTTTCTGGTCTTCGTGGCAGGGGACGTTGTACGGCTCCTTCCCGAAGACATAGTCGGTGGAAATCTGCACCAGAAACCCTCCGGCCTCATTGACGGCGGCCGCGAGATTCTCCGGAGCGTCCGCGTTCAGCTTCTCCGCAAGAGCCAGGTTCGACTCCGCCGCGTCCACGTTGGTGTAGGCCGCGCAGTTCACAATCGCGTCAATCCCGTATTCCCGCACGGCATTCCGCACGGCCTCCCGGTCGGAGATGTCGAGGAACACGGTCTCCGCCCCCTCCTGCAGCGATATGTCGGTGAAGACATAGTTGTCGCCGCTTTCTTTCGCGACAATGCGCATTTCGTTGCCCAACTGTCCGTTGGCTCCTGTCACCAATATGTTCATATATCCAAGTCTCTCTATTCTAACTTATTGCGTATTCGGCTCCCAACTCTTGTCTCCACCTTTTCATTCCCTGTCTTCTATTGACCCCTCCCATTTTATTGACCCCTCCCGTCCCCTCTGCAGGGGAAGTCGTGCTCCGTTTGCCCTATCAACACATCCCCTCCCTTCGCAAACTGCGCACGGCGCTTTTGCGCCTTTAAGTTTCCTTTTATTCCGCAGGGGAAGTCGTGCCCCGTCTGCCCCATCAACACATCCCCTCCCTCCGCAAACTGCGCACGGCGCTTTTGCGCCTTGGGATTTCGGGCATAAGCCCTTGTCAGATTCCACAAGAGCGAACCGTGAGCCTCTAATCACTCAAGGTTGCTCTTGCCGTTCTGCCCCACCTCTTCGATCACCCGCAGGAGGTACTGGCCGTATTCGTTCTTGGCCATAGGCTGCGCGAGCGCCCTCAGCTTCTCCGCGTCGATCCATCCCTTGCGGAACGCGATTCCCTCAAGGCATCCGATTTTCAGCCCCTGCCTCTTCTCTATGACCTCGATGAAGGTCGAAGCCTCGGAAAGGCTGTCGTGGGTCCCGGTGTCGAGCCAGGCGAACCCCCGGCCGAGCGTCTTGACCATAAGGTCTCCGGATTCGAGGAACTGCTGGTTCACGGTCGTGATCTCCAGCTCGCCCCTCGCCGACGGTTTGATGTGCTTCGCCACTTCCACCACCCTGTTCGGGTAGAAGTATAGCCCCACGACCGCGTAGTTGGACTTCGGCTGTTCCGGCTTCTCCTCGATGGACAGGCATCTGCCCTCCCGGTCGAACTCCGCCACCCCGTATCTCTGCGGGTCGGCGACCCAGTAGCCGAACACGGTCGCCTTGCCGTTTTCAGTGTCCTCCACGGCCTCCTGGAGCATCTTCCCGAAGCCGTTGCCGTGGAAGATGTTGTCTCCGAGCACGAGGCACACGCTGTCGTCGCCGATGAACTCCTCACCGATTATGAACGCCTGCGCGAGCCCGTCCGGTGACGGCTGTTCCGCATAGCTGAACCGCACTCCGAAGTCGCTTCCGTCTCCGAGCAGCCTCCTGAATCCCGGAAGGTCGAGCGGCGTGGAGATTATGAGGATGTCCCTTATCCCCGCCAGCATAAGCGTGGAAATCGGGTAATAGACCATTGGTTTGTCGAAGATGGGCAGCATCTGTTTGCTGACCCCCTTGGTAATCGGATAGAGCCGTGTGCCCGAGCCCCCGGCGAGAACAATTCCTTTCATACGGATAGTGGTTTTTGCAGCAGGCAAAGGTAAACACTATGGCTTGAATTTACAAGAAGGAAAGTTTGACGCTGTCAGAAATTAGTCGTACCTTCGCCATATATGGCCGTACGGCCGGTAGAGGATATGGAATAAAAGATATGGAAATGAAAAGATATCTGATTGCGTTTTTCCTGATTGTCCTGTGCACCGTGGCGCTGGGATTCGGGTGGAAGCCGCAGAGCAATGAGGCGCTCCGGGGCGATATGCTGACTTTCGCCGAGGGCTTCGCGCAGAGGGCGAAGGGCACTCCGGCGGGCGAGGTTCTGGATGAGTTCGTAAAGGAGCAGAAACAGAACACGGACGACCCTTATGCGTGGATCTCCGCCACCAAGGACGTCGTCCTCAAGCTGGAGGCGTTGTGCCCTCCGGTGTTCGACGACGGTTCTCCGGAGGCCTGGATCCGAAGGGACATATTCCGTCTGATGGATTTCCCGATACACGTCGACAACCGCAACCCAGACGCTCCTGAAGCCTTGAAGACCGCGTTCAGGAATATGTCCGAAGAGTACAGGGGGCAGGCGAGGGACAAGGCTCTGGCATATCTTGACGAACCGGGGCCGAAGAAGTCCGGGGTGCTCCAGGTCATAAAGGTGTACAACTGCGGCATAATCCTTCGCGACAGCCGGCGGACGATAGCCGTGGACATCAAATGGGAGGGCGACGCGGCCGGAGCGGAGGCCCTCGCCTCGAAGACCGACGCGTTTTTCCTTTCGCATCCCCACAGCGACCACTACAGCTACAATATGATAGAGGCCTTCTGCAAGGAGGGGGTCACCTCCGTCCTTCCGTCCGACGTGGCGGCGAAGCTCGACTGGCCCGGCAAGACGGTCATCCACGAGGACGTCTACCGCCCGATGGACGTGAACGGCATAAAGACGGTGATTCAGGCGGG
>CAVIXF010000117.1:0-7028 GCA_963646585.1 Candidatus Gastranaerophilales bacterium HUM_1
CCAAGCTTGCTTGAGCTATGCCGAACGGAGAAAAGTGGCGTATGCAATACGAACCGATAAGTTGAGACATCTGCGTTGTCACAGCCGCAGGACGGAGTCGCAGTAGTCGATTACGCGGTCGCGGTGGGTGATGAAGATCATCGTGCGGCCGGGAAGCGACGAGGTGAGACGGCTCAGGAGCAGGTCTTCGGTCGCGTTGTCGAGGGCGGAGCTGAACTCGTCGAGCAGGAGTATGCCGCCCGGGCGCAGGAGGGCGCGGGCTATGGCTATGCGCTGCGCCTGACCTTCGGAAAGTCCGCCGCCCTGCTCGAAGCAGGCCGTGTCGAGACCGTCCGGCAGATCGAGGACAAAGTCGGCGGCCGCGATGCGGAGCGCCTCCTCCATCCGCTGCTCTGATGCATTCGGGTCGCCCATCTGGAGGTTCTCGCGGATTGTGCCGCTGAAAAGCGTGTTGCCCTGAGGGACATAGACGAGGTTGCAGCGGGTCGCCTCCGAAACGGGAATCAGCACCGGGCCGCTTCCGTCCGTCTCCGCCGAGGAGGTTTTCCCGGAGGCAGCCCCCGAGAGTGATTTGGAGGTTGCCACGGAGGCAGTCCCGGAGTGCGAATCAAAGGCATCCGGGGAAACCGTCCCGGAAAGCGAGTAGAGGCTGACCGAGCCGGAGGTCGGGGTGAGCAGCGAGAGCATCAGGCGGATGAGCGTGCTCTTCCCTATCCCCGTCGGACCCACGATGGCGGTCTTCGAGCCGGGCGCGAAATCGTAGGACAAATCGGTGAATACAGCGGACGCGCCGTCCGGGTAGCGGAACGAGAGATGTTCGAGCCGCACTCCCGTCGCGCCGTCGATGAAACGCCGCTCCGAGACGCTCTCACGAGGCAGATTCTCAATCTCCTCAATACGGTCGATCGAGGCCGTGCAGTGCATCAGCGACGGCAGACGGTCGCTCGCCTGCACCAGAGGCCGCTGCACCTGACCCACAAGCTGGAGAATCGCGGTCATAAGTCCGTAGCTGACGACCCCGTGCGCGATTCCGAACACGCTCCACAGGAACGCCACCGCAAACCCTGCGGTGAATGAGAAGGCGACGAGGGTGCGGGCGACCACGCTGAACCGCGCCCTGCGCATATTCTTCGCATAATTGTCGGTCTGAAGATCCTCCAGAACCCCGCTGCTCACGTCCGTATGCTCCAGCGTCTGAAGCAGGGTGACGTGCTGCACGGACTCCTGTATGTGCGACTGCACGGCGGAGTCGCTGTCCCTGATGTCACGCGTCAAGGCCCGCACACGGAACATCACGTAGCGGCCGCCGAAAAGCGCGAGCGGAATGACCGCCACGAGTATCCAGGCCAGACGGGCATCCAGGATCAGAAGGTAGGCGAACGCAGCGGAGAACTGGACCGCGGCCCAGAAAAGGTCGGGCACGGAGCCGCAGAAGGTCGAAGCTACCGAAGCCACATCCCCCTGGATGCGGTTCAGCATATCCCCGCTGTGGTACTTCGCCGTCTGTCCTCCTTTCAGATGCAGGAGAGTGTCGAAAAGCCTGAGGCGCATCCCGTTCGCCATATTGACCGTCATCTTCGTCCGGAGATACGCCATCGCCGACGTCACGACGGGACGCAGAATCGCGAGGCCCGCGAAGATAGCCGCGTAAGCGACAAGAGCCGTCATCCCCCCTCCGAAGAAGTCACAATCCGCTGCAGCGGCCGCCGCATCGGAATGAACGCCGGACTGAATCGCGGATTGAACTGCACCGGACTGAACCGCAGACTGAACCGCGCCCGACTGAGAGCCCGAGAACAGAAGGACGGCGACGTCCACGAGACGCTTGCTGAGCCATACATAGCCCATCGACAGCGCGACCATCAGCAGCTGCAGGAACAGGACAAGCAGATAGGTCCGCCAGCAGGAGGACAGCTCCCTGAAGAAACGACGGATGTAGCCCATAGCCCCGACTCCCCTATTGCCTGCGTCCCGGATAGACCTTCAGAGCCTCGGCGAGAACCTTCAGAGCCCTCTTGAGTTCCTGTTTGCAGATGGTGTAGGAGATTCTGACCTCGTCGCGCCCGCGTTCGCTGTCGGAATAGAATCCGGATGCCGGCGCGAGCATCACCGTCTCGCCTTCATATTCGAAATCGCTGAGAAGCCAGCGGCAGAAGCGGTCGCTGTCGTCGATCGGTAGTCTCGCGACCGTGTAGAACGCCCCCATCGGAATCGGGGAATATACTCCCGGAATCTTGTTCAGCCCGTCAATCAGACAGTTGCGCCTTTCGATGAACTCCTCGTAGCTGTGAATCGCATACTCTCGCGGAGCGTCAAGCGAGGCCTCGGCGACAATCTGCCCGAGCAGCGGAGGGGAGAGCCTCGCCTGACAGAACTTCATCACCGCGTCGTGCAGAGCCTTGTTCCTGGTGATGAGTGCGCCGATTCTTATCCCGCATTCGCTGTATCTCTTTGACACTGAATCGATGAGCACCACATTGTCCTCAATCCCCTCCAGATGGAACGCCGAGATGTAGGGCGAGCCCGTGTAGATGAACTCCCTGTAGACCTCGTCGGAGAAGAGGAAAAGATCGTGCTTCTTCACGAGGTCGCGGATCCGGTTCATCTCGTCCCTGGTGTAGAGATATCCCGTCGGATTGTTGGGGTTGCATATCAGTATTCCTTTGGTCTTCGGAGTGACAAGTCTCTCTATGTCATCTATATGCGGAAGCGCGAACCCCTCTTCTATCGTCGACACCACGGGGACGATCGTCGCCCCTGCGGAAATCGCGAAGGCCATATAATTGGCGTATGCCGGTTCCGGGACTATGATTTCGTCGCCTGGGTTGAGGCAGGCCATAAAGGCGAAAAGCACCGCCTCGCTGCCTCCGGTGGTTATGATTATGTCGTCGGCCGACACCTTAATCTGGTACTGGTCGTAGTAGCCCGTGAGTTTCTCCCGCAGGGAGCGGAAGCCGTCGCTCGGGCTGTATTCCAAGACCTTGCGGTCGATATGCCTCAAAGCGTCGAGGGCCACCTCCGGAGTGTGGATGTCCGGCTGGCCGATGTTCAGACGATATATCTTCCTGCCTCTGGCCCTGGCGGCCTCGGCGTATGGAAAAAGTTTTCTTATCGGCGACGAGGGCATAATCTCCGCCCTTTCTGAAATATCGGGCATATTGCTTTCTTATTTAAGTTATCCGATTTTATCGCCCTGGGCTTCACGGAGAGCGACGAGTCTGTCGATTGTCTTGGAAGTCAAGGACTTGTGATTATACTGTTCCTTTATCACTTCCGCCCGGTGACCGTCCGAACCGAAGGTCGAATACAGTCCGTTCGCGAGCAGCCATTCCGCCTTTTCGCGTGCGAGACCGCCGTAAAAGCCTGTGAGCGAGGGCAGGTTCAGCTGCAGCCGCACCCCTTTCGAGACGAGCCGGAGATAATCCTCCCTTTCAAGGTAGCGGTAACGCTCCGGATGTGCCAGAAGAGTGTTCAAGCCGGCCTTGAATATCCTGTCGACGATAGAGTCGAAATTGTAGGGCGGATTGCCCACGGAGGTCTCCACGAGAACGGTCTTCGGCCCGTGGCAGAGTATGTCGGCCGCGTCGAGCCGCTCAAGAAAAAGATTGTCAAGCATATATTCGGCGGCGAGATGCAGGCGCACCGGCCCGCCGTAAAGCTCCTTCAGCCGTCCGAAACGCTCCGTCAGCCCCGCCGTGGTGTTGTGGACGTCCTCCATTATGTGCGGGGTGCACCAGACGTCGGTGACTCCGAGCGACTCCTCTAAAGAAAGCATCTCAAGGGACTCCTCCGCGCTTCCCGACCCGTCGTCCACCCCGAAGAGTATGTGGGAGTGCGCGTCCGCCGAGCCGGAGACGACCCCCGACTCTGCCAGCGAGTACCTTTTTCTGAAGAATCCGAACATAATGTACTTAAGTTTCTCGAGTATTTCACGGCCTTTCGGCCGACGGGCAGAAGCCCTTGCCAAGTTTCGCACTTGCGGAACTTTAGCTGTTTGTCAACAAAAGGGTCGTTATTGAGGCCGGTATTTCAAGAACATCAGTCCTCCGGATCCATATTCCCGTAACCGTAGCCGTAGCCATATCCGTAACCGTATGAACCTCCGGCTCTGTAAGGCTTGTAGGTCATCTGCGCTCCATTGAGAATGAGACACATACGCTTGTAGCGGCTGCCGTCGTAAAGTTCGTTGACCTTGCCGAGGTCGCGCTTGTCGAAAAGACCGGCGCGGATGACGAAGACCGTCAGATCGACATACTGGGTGACTATCGCGGAATCCGCCACGACATCTATCGGAGGGCAGTCGATGAAGACATAGTCATATTTCCTCCGAAGCTCCCCTATCAGTTCCGGGAACCGGTCGGAAAGCAGAAGCTCGGTCGGGTTTGGAGGCATCACCCCGACGGGGATGCAGTCCAGAGAGCCTGTGACATTGTAAGTTATGTCGTCAGCCGAGGCGGTCTCCCCGTTGAGGTAGGAGCTTGCCCCCCTTGACGAGTCGATGCCCAGGGCGCGGCTCAGCGAAGCCTTCCTCAGGTCGAGGTCGAGCAGAACAGTCTTCGCAGGCTTGATCGCCATCGCGGCCGCGATGTTCAGCACGTTGTAGGTCTTGCCGGCGTCAGGGTTGATGGATGTGAACATTACGACGCTGGAGTCCTTCTTCCCGAGTATGAGGTCGAGATTGGTCCTGAACACTCGGTAGGCCTCGTTCATCATATTCCTCTTCCCCGCCTTCACTATGATCTTGCAGTTGCCGTCGTCAAACGCCTTCTTCTTCCGCCCGAACAGGTCGAACTTCCCCTTCTTCAGCACAGAAAGCGGAACTTCAGCGAGGAAAGGAAGCTTGAGGACGTCAAGGTCGGCCCGCGACTTCACCTTGGTGTCGAAGACGGCGCGGATGAAGAAGAATCCGAAAGGAATCGCGCATCCGAGAACCAGGGCGAGCAGCAGCACGACCGCCGCCTTCGGGGTGACAGGGAGCGGAGACCCGTTGGGGCGCATTATCACCCTCGTGTTCCCGACATTGACCAGGGCGGCCATCTCGTTCTCCTCGCGCTTCTGGAGTAGGAATATGTACAGAGCCTCCTTCACTTTCTGCTGACGCTGCATTGAGAGCAGCTCGAACTCCTGATTGGTGCTTGCGGATATCCGCTTGAGAATCTGGTCCTCCTGCCGTTTCAGGCCGTCCTCCTGAAGTTTGAGGGATGCGACGAGGTTGTCGACGGAGCGGATTATGGCGCTGCGCATCGCGGTGATGGAGGCGTTGAGGTCCTCCACCATCGGATTCCCGCTTCCGGCGGCCATATAGCGGTCGCGCTGGAGGACGAGCGTGTTGTAATCCTTGATCTGCGCCTCCACTCCGGAGCTTGTCAGCCCGAGATTCGACGGGATGAGGCTGCCGGCGTTGGCAGGGTCATCGAGATAGTCCCTGATGAAGGTCGCGACTGAAAGCTGGTTGCTGACCGCGAAAAGCTGCTCCGCATAGGTCGAGGACTCTTCGAGATACTGCTGCGCCAGAGCCTTCACGTCGGAAAGGTTGTTCTCGGACTTATATGCCCGGAGGTCGCTTTCTATCCCCCCGAGTTCATTCTCGATCAGGGCCAGACGGTCGGTGATGAAGGAGCTCGTGTTTCTTGCGGACTGGTTCTGGTCAAAGAGCCAAACCTCCTTGTAGACGTCTATGAGATTGTTCAGTATGTTCTCGGCCCTGGCGGGGAAACGGTCTTTGTAGCTGAGTACGAGCACGGTAGACTCCTTGCTCGATATCTGTGCGCCGAGGTGGGTGCAGCAGGCCTTGGCGCAGGCCATCGCGGTGTTGCGGAATATGGCGATGTCGTCGTCCCATTTGTCTATGTTGACAGTGGGGTGAAGGGATATGACGCCGACCGGAGTTGTGAGTTTCTCTCCGAGCCGCCCGCCGACTTCCTCGTCCAGCTTCTCCTTGCCTATGCGGAATTTCGTGAGAATGAAACTGTCGCCGGTCTTCTTCTTCACGAGGAACGAGAACGAGCCGGTCGGATTGTCGCCCTCCAGCGAAAGTTCAATCGGAGTGTCCGTGTAAAGCTCGACGTCACGCAGGAACTGCTTTCCTATATATGTCGTCTGGAGACCGGCCCGCTGAACCACCGTCAGCATAAGGTCGGGGGAGGTGAACGCCTCCATCTCATTCTCGACCGCCACGGTGTTCCGGAGCCTCATTCCGCCTCCGGCGAAAGACGAGAGGTTGCGCACGGCCGCGTCCTGGGCGCTTTCGTCCACAATCAGCTTCGCGCTCCGCACATAGGTCGGCGGGGTCTTGTAGAGATAGACGGCCGCGAAGACCAGACACAGAGCCACGGCCGCCGTGAACCACCATTTGTTGTACCACACCATATTCCAGACGTCGAGCAGGGAGACCGCCTCCTGACCTTCGTCATTCCGGTTCCGCTGCTGATTGCCGTACTCTTCCATAATATTCGCAGGTTCAATTATTTTCTTCTCAACAGAATCGTCGTTACGAGGGTCGCCACTGAAACGAGCAGAGAGCCGGAGGATACCGCTATGCTGGTGATTCTCAAACTCTTGTCATCGACTGTCGACTGCCGCTGCTTGATCTTCGACGGCTCCACGTAGACTATGTCGTTCTGCTGCAGATAGTAGGCAGGGCTCTTGAATAGGTCGGTGCTGGTGAGGTCGACTTCGTAGATGACCCTCTTGCCGTTCTGCTCCCTTATGACCGAGACATTCTCGCGCTTTCCGAAAATCGTGAGGTCGCGGGCGAGGCTTATCGCCTGAAGTATCGTGACCTTGTCGCCCTCGATGCTGTATGTCCCCGGGGACGTCACCTCTCCGAGAACCGAAACCTTGAAATTGGTGAACTCCACCGTGACCACCGGGTCGCTGAGGTAGTTCTGGTCCGTAAGCATCTTCTTTATCTCGTCCGCGCACTCCCAGCGGGTCTTCCCCGCGACGTTTATCTTTCCGAGCACCGGGAAGTCGATGAATCCGTCGTTGTCGACCGCATAGCACATAATCCTCTGGCTTGCGGAGGA
>CAVIXF010000118.1:0-6866 GCA_963646585.1 Candidatus Gastranaerophilales bacterium HUM_1
ACCGTGCGCCTTGCATCCCATCCTTTTCTTCGCCACGCCATCCACGCACGCATTTCTGGAAAGGCTTTTTGCGGAGCGCATATAAAGAGAAAACCGCTTTCACAAGCGGTTTTTCTTTTTGCCTTGCGGCAAGATAAAAATGGCTAAACGATTATTGTTGTCGCAAAGGTACGGCGGTGCGGGCGGGCCGGCAATACCCACTAATCGGTATTATCGCCATTCCCGCCGGCGAATGGATTCGTCCGAAGACATCCGAGCCGATGGACTTGCTGCGGTCAGGCCGAACGGAGCATACCTGAGGTGACGCCCGCCGATGAGAGACACAATCCATCCGACAAGCCAGATGACATTGGGCAGGACGGCGACGAACACGGCGCATAAAGCGCCGAATATGAGCATTATTTTTCCAGATGTCATTTCACTGTGATCTGAAAACTGCTTATATGGTTACAAAGAATATCAAACGCCGGGCGAAGACAGCAAAAATGGTGCTAATCCTTCCCGACTTCGGAACTTTGCGGTCGGCGACATAGATGAAAGGTGAAAGTATGAGAAAATAACCTATCTTTGCCGAATCTGGCAGTACCGCTGATCGAAGCGGGTGGTTGTCGCCGGAATTTCCGGGTGGCCTTAGTCGGAAAATTGATTACGGAATGAAAGAGAATCAGAACCTTGAATTCAAGGAATCCTGGAGAGATGAATACTTGAGGTATGTGAGCGGATTCGCCAATTCACAGGGTGGTTCGCTGCTCATCGGAGTGGATGACAACGGAGTTGTCGTCGGCGTGGAGAATGCCAAGAAACTGCTTGAGAATCTTCCGAACAAGATAGTGTCCACGACAGGTGTCATTCCTGAAGTCAGCCTGCTCGAAGAGAACGGCAAGGAATACATCAGAATCAGCATCGGGCCGAGCAACACTCCTGTCACATTCAACGGACGCCTGTATATGAGATCCGGAAGCACGCTGCAGGAAATGGACGGTATGGCCGCCCAGAACTTCCTTCTCAACAAGATGGGGATTTCCTGGGATGCGCAGATCGTCGACGTCTCCGGCATCAAAGACATTGACGCCGCTGCCGTCTCATATTTTGTGGCGGAAGGCATTTCAAAGGGACGCCTTGCCAAGAGCGTCGAGAAGGACAGCATCGAGAAGATTCTTGGGAATCTGAAACTGATGGCTGATGATGGCAGGATGACGATGGCCGCCCTGCTGCTTTTCGGGAAGGATCCTCAAAAGTATTGCCTCAACGCCAGGTTCAAGATAGGCCGTTTCGGGAATGACGCAGGAGATCTCATCACTCAGGATCTGATTGACGGCAACCTCATCCAGATGGCGGGCAAGGTGATGGACGTGCTGTCAGCGAAATATCTCGTCAGACCCATCCATTACGAGGGGATGCAGCGCGTCGAACCTCTTGAGATTCCGGAGAAGGGCCTCAGGGAGATTCTGTACAACAGCATCATACACAAGTCTTACGACGGCCCGGACAATCAGCTGAAAGTCTATGACGACCGCATAAGTCTCTGGAACTACGGCAAGATGCCTGAAGGCACGACTATCTCCGATATGTTCAGGGAGCATCGCTCCATACCGAGGAACAAACTTATCGCCAACGCCTTCTACTTCGCGGGATTCGTCGAGGCCTGGGGACGCGGCTTCGAAATCATTGAAAACGCCTTCAAGGATGCTGAACTTGAAATCCCGACATTCGTGGAGGAGTTCGGTGGCGTGACTGTCAACATCAGACGCGAGGTGTTCTATGCCATTCAGCACGGAGCCAGGATAGATGACCGGACAGGCAAAGTGCTCAAATCCGCCTGTGACACCAAGGACGACATAGAAAAACTATCTGAAAGGCAGCGACTTATCCTTCAATGCTTCGGTGGTGATGTCATAGAAAATGACATAGAAAATGTCACAGAAAACGCATCGTCCATCGCCAGAAAAGTCGGGGTGTCCCTCCGGACAATAATGAGAGATATCGAGAAGCTCAAGCGGCTCGGACTCATCGAGCACACAGGCCCAGACAAAGGAGGGCATTGGAGGGTGCTGACAAGAAAATAGCGACACGGAGGGAGGTACATTCGCCTCCTCTTTCAGTCAATGTCCTTCATAATGTTCAGCAGCGTCTCGTAGCTGTCGACCTTGTGGTAGCGGACTTTGGACGTCGAGGCGTCGTTGAAAAGCTTCTCCGCGCACTCAATCTTGGCCTTCTCTATCGGCTTGAGCTGCATCGAATCCATCGAGCCCTTGGTCTCGGCTATGAAGAATATGTGCTTCACCGTTCCTCGGTTGAAGGCTATGGCCCAGTCCGGGGAGTAGTTGCCGACAGGGGTCGGAATCTGGAACGAACGGGGCAGCTTCGCGTACACGCAGACCTCCGACGCGGCGTCCAGAGACTTGGCGAACCGTTTCTCCGTGCTCTCCTCGGCATATCCGTCTGTGAACACATAGTCCTGGATGCTCTTGGACGAGAGATAGGCCCGGCCGAGCGGCTGCGAGCTCTTCTCCTGGGTGAAGATGTCGCTGTCGTAGGTCGCGTCGAGCCTGTTGTAGCGGATGTGCTCGACGATCATCGTCGCCTTCTCGTCCCCGATCAGCTTGCTGACGTTCCTGATGAACTCCTCCGGGTTGTTGTTGAACATCGCGAGCTTGGACGGCCTGATCCCCTTCAGGATGGCGCAGGCGGTCTTTCTGGTCAGAGTGGTGCGCCGCGCAATCTCCCCCACGAGGTCGTACTTCACGGTGGAGGTGCTGACCGTGCCCAGAGTCTTCGTCCTCGTGGAGATGTTCCCGAACTCGTCGACGGCCTCCTGCTCCCCGCTGGTCATTATGTATTTGAGTTCAGTGACGCTCAGGTTGGCGTTTATCGCGCTGACGGCCTTCCCGACAAGTTCGCCGCTGTCGTAGTGGACGGTGTAGGCGTATTTGTGGCTGATGTTCGCCCACAGCTCCTGAAACTCCCGTTTCTTGAAATTCTCGTTCAGCCTGTTCTCCGGCACTCTGGTGGCGAAGTCGTTCCCGACCATATCCTCAAGCCCCGCGCTCCCGTCGAAGACGGCCTGCACCAGCCTGTGGATTTCCGCCTCCATAGGCTTGATTCCCGGGAACAACGGCTTGAGAGTCCCGTCCCTGAGTTCGTCCTTGTAGAGCTGCGTGACTTTCCAGTCCCCGTCAACATACCCGTTGACTATGAGATAGGCGGTTATCATCGCTGCATCCTGTTCGTTGATGGTGTAAGGCCTGCCGTCCCTTGTGACGACCTTGCCAAGGAAGTAGGAGTTGTCCGCCTTCACCGGCCGCTCGCGCAGGGTGTCGCGGGTCTCCCTCTGAAGCCCGTCTACGAAATCCCTGTAGCTCTCGTTGGCGATGACCGTCAGCCTGTTGACGTCGTGGACCGAATCTCCGAGTTCTTCTTTGTCCATTCTGTTGCCGTTCTTATCTACACAGAGACGGAGCCCGCGTCCGACTTCCTGACGTTTCGCCACGGCGGAGCTTGCGTGACGCAAGGTGCATATCTGGAAGACGTTCGGGTTGTCCCAGCCCTCCCGCAAAGCCGAGTGGGAGAAGATGAAGCGGGTCGGCTCGTCGAAGCTGAGCAGCCTCTCCTTGTTCTTGAGAATCAGGTCGTATGCGCTGATGTCGTCGGAGATGTCGCTCCCGCGTCTGGTTTCGGAATCGATGCTCCGGCCGGATTTCTTGTCTATCGAGAAATAGCCGTTGTGCACCTGAGAGGCGTCGAATTTTCGGAGATATGCCTGATAGTCGTCGTCGAAGAGGGAGAGGTTCTCGTTCAGGTAACGGGCATATTCCTCCTCGAAAATCTTCCAGAACGGGCCGTGCACCTCCCCTCCTTCGCTGTCGTAGCTCTTGTAGTTGGCCACCTCGTCGATGAAGAAGAGGGAGAGGGTCTTGATTCCTCTGACGAACAGAGTTCTCTCCTTCTCGAAGTGGGAGGCTATGGTCTCCCGTATCTGGACCCGCTGCATCGCCGCCCGGCTGCTGTCGCCGTAAGTCTCGCCGCGTCTGATTGTCACTCCGTTGAGGAAGGTCACGCTGTCCCGGAACGGGTCTATCTCCGATATGGTGAATCCGGAATATTGTGCCAGTCCGGAGGCCGCCTCAAGGCTGTCCTGTACGTCGAAGCGCTGCGACTCCTTGCGTATGCCGCCCGCGCCCCTCACCTCCAGTTCTATCTTCGCCCTGGGAGGACGGTTCCTGTCAAGGATTATGGAGTCGAGATAGAGATATGAACTTGTCCCCTTGAGGTTTCTGACCTCGAAGCCCTTCACGTAGATCTTCTTCACCAGCTTCTGTTTGTATGCGTCCAGAGCGTCGAGGGCGTAGATGCAGTTGTGCGAGGTCTTGTGGGTGGCGGAGTAGTACAGGACGAAGAGAGGCTTGAAGCGTCTGAGGGCGGTCTGTGTGGCGGCCCCCTCCATCTTCTGCGGCTCGTCCATTATGACGATCGGTCTGTTGGCGGCCAGCACATCGATGGGCCTGCGGCTGCCGAAGTCGTCCCTTTCGGAGTAGATGATGCGGCTCTCCTTGTTGTTCGCCCCCTCCTTGAGGGACGAGGCGAAGGCCTGCGTGTTGATTATCATCACATTGATTCCGGCGTCGGAGGAGTAGGAGTCGAGCTGCTGGAGGTTGGAGCTGTTGTAGATGAAGCAACGGGCCTTCTTGCCGTAATGCTCCATAAAATGGTCTTCGAGCATCTTGAAGCTCTTGTTCACGCCCTCGCGTATGGCTATGCTCGGAACCACGACGATGAACTTGCTCCAGCCGTAGCGGCGGTTGAGTTCGAACATAGTCTTGATGTAGACGTATGTCTTTCCCGTGCCGGTCTCCATCTCGATGTCAAGCCCCACACGGCCGAGGTCATTGGAAAGGGTCTTGGACTCCTGAATGTCCCGGCGGCTCTGGATCTCCCTGATTCTGGCGAGGAGGTCGGCGTCGGAAAGCTCTATGTCGGCGTTGCGGTAGCCGGCGTAGTCGTCCTCATAGACTATGGCGGAAGACGCCGCCCTCCCCAAGTCCCTGCGGTACAAGAAATTGTCGCGGGACGGCTGACCCGAGAACACGCCGACCGCGCTCTCCACCGCGTCCGTCTGGTACTGCTGTATCTTGAAATTGAATTTCATAGCCTACAGGATTTTAATGCCGGTTGATATTTTTTTCCAATGCTTCAAGTTCCAGCATATCTTGTCTGTCCGCCTCCATTGCATCAAATGACTTGCGTCTGCGGTCAAAATCATCATAGACCCGCAGAACCTGCTCCTCCATCTGACGATTGGAGACGCTTCCTTTCCCCGTCAGGACATCCCGCCCCTGAAAAGCAAGCATAGAATCGACATTTTTCCTCCAGAAGTCAATCGTCAGATCCCTTCTCTCCTTTACACGCAATTCAGCGGATTCCAGAAACACCGTAACCAGCCTGTTCAAGGTGTCAAGTTCATCTTCAGCAAGATAGTTCTTTGCGATGATGACATCCTGTTTGCGTACAATGCTCCCTTTCCAGGAGGTCAATCCCATATTCCGCTTTGCGGAGTCCGCTCTGTCCACTACAATCTCCGCCGCCGTGCGATGAGTCACGGCATACAGCAGCTTATTCTGTGTCTCGGCGAAGAACATCTGGGCCGCCTTGTCCGTGGAGACATAGTCGGAACTTAGACTGAACAGATCTCTCAACTTCTGATAAAATCTTTTCTCGGAGGCACGGATATCCCGTATTTTTGCAAGCAGCTCGTCGAAATAGTCGGGACGCCCATCCGGATTCTTCAATCTTTCGGAATCTATCACGAATCCTTTTACAAGATATTCTGACAGATTTCGGGTGGCCCACTGTCTGAACTGTGTGCCACGGATTCCCTTGATGCGGTAACCGAGGGCCAAGACCATATCCAGTGAATAGTGTTCAACGGGATATGATTTTCCGTCCGAGGCAGTTGTCAAAATTTCTTTGACAACTGAATTCTTGGTCAATTCATTCTCCTTTAATATGTTGGAGATATGGTAACTGATTGTCTGCTTCGAGGTGGCAAAAAGTTTTGCCATCTGCATCTGACTCAGCCACACCATACCGTCCGCGCTGACCAGAACCACTGAAGACTGCCCGTCATCGGTAGTGTATATTATGATGTCGTTCTGTTCTTCTTTCATCGCTTACAGGATTTTACGGATGGTGTCGCGGCTGTGGGCGTTGAAGATCTGCTCGAAATTGTCGGCCACGCTGTCGGAGCTTAGGGACTTGTCGCGCATTATGAACCAGTACGGCTTCTGACGGGCGACTTCGGTGATGACGGCCTCGTTGACGTCTTCGTCGAAGCAGGCGAGAAGGTAGCCGTCACCTACGTTGAAAACCTCCTTGCCGGCGACGGTCTTCTTCTCGATTTTCGCCGAGAGCGGGAGGTTGCATTCGAGCATCACCTGGAAGAGCAGGTCCTCCGGACTGCGGCCGGGCTTGACGTTGTCCTCGAAGAGGGTGGCTTCGGAGGAGTCCTCGGGGCGGTAATAGACGTCGAGCATATTGGAGGAGTCGAGCCTGAGCACGCGGAAGCCGACGTCGAGCGTCCGTGCCGGGGTCTCGTCCTGCCCGGCGAACAGGCCCTCCCCCTTCGGGGTCTTCGCCTCCGTCTCCTCCAGAATTTTCTTTCCCGCACGGCGGATGCGCTCCTTGCCGATTTCGCAGATGGTGTGTGGCTTCCCTATTGAATCCAAGAATGATATTGCGTTTTGAGCTGTTTTTTTTGCCTTGTCTTTTGATTCCTTTAAGACATCATCCAGATTTTCAGGTATTTGTACAAGAATACACCGGACATTACTATCATATCTCGCATTTATCCTCATCACTGTCTCTGAAGT
>CAVIXF010000119.1:0-6819 GCA_963646585.1 Candidatus Gastranaerophilales bacterium HUM_1
GGGGGTTGAGATGAAAAAAGGTGCGTGGGCTAAAAAAGGTAGAGATGAGAATAAAGCCTTGACACTTAATGAACGGGGATACATACGAAACTTGAGTGACTGATGTTTCCGGGATATGAAGCTTTGCAGGATGCTGCGTCCGGATGCTGCGAGGGCAGGGGAGTGCAGGTGAAGTTCCTGAGCCTTTCGAGCGGCAGCAGCGGAAACTGCTATTTTCTCGGACGGTTCGACGGGACGCGCTGTCTCGGCGGACTGCTCGTCGACGCGGGGGTGAGCATCAAGCGCCTGCGCGTCCTGCTCGCGGACAGCGGGCTTTCCACGGACGACTTCTCCGCGATACTCGTCACCCACGACCATATGGATCACGTCCGCAGCCTCGCCTCCTACTGCAAGAAGCTCAGCAAGCCGGTGTGGACTTCCGGGACGCTCGCCGACGCGCTGCTCCGCCGGACTCTACGGCTTGAGGCCGTCGGGGCTTCCGTCCGCGAACTTGACCCGGACGGCTGGACTGATGTCTGCGGCTTCGGGGTGCGCTATTTTCTCGTCCCCCACGACGCGACCCAGACAGTGGGCTACGCGGTGAGGATTCCGCTGGCGGGGCGGACACCAGTGGCGGCTTCCGGGGCTGTTGAGTCCGTCTTGTCAGGTTTTCCCGGCGAGGATATTCTGCCCGGTTCTTCCTGTGAGGTGCCCGAGGACGGGGCGTTCCATAATTTCTTCATAATGACAGACGCCGGCCGCGTGACCGACGAGGCGGTGGAATACGCGAAGAAGGCCGACACCGTCGTCTTCGAGTCGAACTACGACGTCGATATGCTTATGTCCGGCCCTTATCCCCACGAGCTCAAGATGCGCATAATGAGCGGCTGCGGCCACCTCTCCAACGACGAGTGCGCCTCCGCCGTCAGGCGTTTCTGGCATCCGGGCCTGCGCAACCTCTTCCTCTGCCACCTCAGCGAGAACAACAACACGCCGCGTCTCGCCTACGAGACCACCGCCGCCGTCCTGCGCGAGCTCCTGTCCGCCTCCTCCGGGCAAGCCGCATCTTCCGGGCCGTCAGACTCTTCCGGGCAAGCGGACTCGCCTGGGACGGCCGCATATCGACAGGGCTCCATTGGCCTTGACTCTCCTGTTTCGGCAGAATACCGCCCGGGCACCTCATCCGAATCCGTCCCTCCGGGCGTTTCCGGCGCTCCCGGCAGTTCCCGCCCGCTTTTCTTCCGCCCCCTCCCGCGCACCTCCCCCTCCGGCCTGATGGTCTTGTAGTGTTGGCTTTGTGAGATTTTAGTCGTACCTTCGCGGAATCGGCAAAATAAGGAACTCACTATGTCAAACGGATTTTTGAATTTTTACAGGATCAGCGGGCCTTCCGCCCGGCGCATTGAAGACAGGGAGAAGGAGCAGAAGACGTACAGACGGCTCAGATTCCAGTCCTTTCTCGCGATAACCCTCGGATACGGACTGTATTACGTGTGCCGGACCTCCCTGAACGTGATGAAGCAGCCGATCATCGACAGCGGCTTCCTCACCGCGTCCCAGCTTGGCGTGATAGGCTCCTGCCTGCTGTTCACCTACGCCATAGGCAAGTTCCTCAACGGATTCCTCGGCGACTACTGCAACACGAAGCGATTTATGGCGACCGGACTCATAATCTCTTCCGCAGCGAACCTCATTATGGGTATGCTCGGTTTCGCCGCGACGGATGCCGGAACAGCCAATGCATTCATATTCATCCTGTTCGCCATAATGTGGGGAATAAACGGATGGGGGCAGTCGATGGGCGCGTCCCCCTGCGTCGTCGCCCTGTCGAGATGGTTTCCGCTGAAGATCAGAGGCACATATTACGGATTCTGGTGTCTCGCGCATAACCTCGGAGAGTTCCTCTCCTTCATCTTCGTCGGCCTTCTGGTCGCCGTCTGCGGATGGCACGTCGGGTTCTTCGGCTCGGCGGCGGCGGGCGTCATCGGAGTCCTCATCATCGTCTTCCTGCTGCACGACACACCGCAGAGCAAGGGGCTCAGCCCGGTGGAGGTGCTTTCCGGGGAATGCACTGAAGAGGAATACGCCGCGAAGAAGGATGCCGAGGCGAAGAACTCCGGCAACCGTGCGGCGCGTATCGCACGGATGCAGCTCGACGTGATCAAGAACCCGAAGGTGTGGATTCTCGCCCTCGCGAGCGCGTTCCTCTACATAAGCCGTTACGCGCTCAACGGTTGGGGGGTGCTGTTCCTCCAGAAGGCCAAGGACTTCTCCCTCGCGACCGCGACGAGCATAGTCTCGATCAACGCCCTGCTCGGCATTTTCGGCACGGCTCTCTCCGGCCTCCTTTCCGACAAGCTCTTCAAGGGCGACCGCTACATCCCGGCCTTCCTCTGCGGCGTGCTTCTGACCTTCTCTTTCGCGCTCTTCCTCTACGGCGGCAACTCCTACTTCATTAACGCCCTGGCGATGGCCCTGTTCGGAACGGCGGTGGGGGCTCTGATATGCTTCCTCGGCGGGCTTATGGCGGTTGACATCGTGCCACGGGAGGCATCCGGAGCCGCTCTCGGGGTGGTCGGGCTCGCCAGCTACATAGCGGCCGGCACGCAGGATGTCGTGAGCGGCCGGCTCATAGACAAGTATTCCACCGTGGCGACCGAAATAGTCGACGGCGTCGAGACGGCCGTGACCAGCTACGACTTCGGCCCCGTCTCAATCTTCTGGGTCGCCTCCTCGGTCATATCCTTCCTCCTCCCGCTGCTCAACATCTGGCTGAAGAAGCGCGACGCGAAGAAGGCTATGTGAAATTTTGGTCATAAATGTCAAAAATTTTAAATAGCCTATATAAATAGTGAGAAGTCAATATCTTGGGATTCGGAGTGGGATATATAAAAATCGAAGGAACATATAAAAAGAGAAAAACTTTCGTCTGAAAACAGAAAAATCATCGGTCTCCTGTTGTCGTACAGTGGATTTGTGCGCAACTTCGCTCCTTAAATCGGATTGTTATGACTTACGGGTACATCAGAGTGAGCAGCGACAAGCAGACCGTCGAGAATCAGCGTTTCGAGATCTCCAACTTCTGCGAAAGGGAGGGGCTCGGAATAGACGGCTGGATTGAGGAGACCATCAGCGGGACCAAGTCCTACAGCAAGCGGCAGCTCGGGCAGCTGCTGAAGAAGGTGCAGAAGGACGACCTGATAATCTGCGCGGAGCTGTCCCGGCTCGGGAGGAATCTCTTTATGATTATGGAGATTCTGAACATCTGTATGACGCGTGAGTGCAAGGTGTGGACGATCAAGGACAACTACCGTCTCGGCGAGGACATCCAGAGCAAGGTGCTCGCCTTCGCGTTCGGGCTTTCCGCCGAAATCGAGCGCAATCTCATAAGCCAGAGGACAAAGGAGGCTCTCGCCCGCAAGAAGGCGGAGGGGGTCGTGCTTGGGCGTCCGAAAGGCAGGAAGACCGCCGTCGAGAAGCACAAGCTCTATCGGAAGCGCAATCTCATCGCGGAACTGAAGGCTATCGGGATGTCTCAGAACAAGATCGCGAAAATCTGCAAGGTCGACCGGAACACTCTTTCCCGATTCATAAGGTTCAAGATGAAAGATGAATGATTATAGCGGAATGATTACAACGGAACGAGATGACAGTAGAAAGATGCTGTAGGAATGATGACAGCGGGATGATGATGCCGGAACGATGACGGCGTGACGATGGCGGCGGAACGCCATCGGACGGGCGGCCCGGGATGAGGGACTGGATGAGTGGCGCGTGAAAATTTGTGTTCCACGGGCTTTTTCATTAGCTTTGCAGCCAATCCCAGAAAATACTGCAATGCCGGACATATCCATTCTCAAGTCCCTCAACAGGGCTTATCGTCAGCAGCCTGTGGCAAAAGCCGATTTTGAAACATTCAAGAGGCAGCTTAAAATCTTCTACGGGCGGATTGAGACAATCGACACGGAAGAGGCTGTCAAGGGGGATCTTATGGACTTCCTGAAGCTGACCTTCTACGGACAGGAATACAAGGTCTCCCCCAACGGGAAGATTGACTGCGCGATACATCTCGGAAACAGCGCGGAGTCGCCCGTCGGGGTCATCTTCGAGGTGAAGACTCCGTCCAACGTCTCGGAGATGGCGCAGCGCGGCAACCTGAACCGCAAGGCCGTGCAGGAACTGCTGCTCTACTGGCTGCGGGAGAGGGTGACGAAACGCAACATCGCGCTCAAGAAACTGATTGTCACCAATATATATGAATATTTCATATTCGACGCGCAGGAGTTCGAGCGCGTGTTCTTCTCGAACAGAAAGCTGCTGAAGCGTTTCGAGGAGTTCAACTCCGGCGCGCTGACTTCCGAGAAGACGGAATTCTTCTACCGCGAAATCGCCGCCCCGTGCATCGCCGCCGTCGCGGATACCATAGAATACACCTGGTTCGACATCCGCGAGTACCGGAAGGCGCTCGAAAGGGGGGACGACCGCCGGCTCATCGGCCCTTACAAGGTGTTCAGCCCGGAGAATCTGCTCAAGAAGCAGTTCCAGACGGACAGCAACAAGCTGAACGTCAAGTTCTACAGCGAGCTGCTGCACATACTCGGGCTTGAGGAGGTCGATGACGGGGATGGCAACAAGCGCGTCATCGCGAGGAAGAAGCCGCAGGAGCGCAGCCGGGCTTCGCTCATCGAGAGCACGGTCACGATTCTCGACACGGAAGACTGGCTCGACAGGGTGGATAAGCCGTCGCGTTTCGGGGCGGACCGGGACGAGCAGCTGTTCAATGTCGCCCTGTCCCTCGTCATCAACTGGGTGAACAGGATCCTGTTTATGAAACTCCTTGAGGCCCAGATGCTGAAATATCACAAAGGCGACGCCCTCTACGCCTTTATGACGCCGCAGCTGATCTCCGACTACGACGAGCTGAACAAGCTCTTCTTCCAGGTGCTCGCGAAACGGCCGCAGGACAGGCAGGAGCACATCAACGCGAAATACGGGCGCATACCCTATCTCAACAGCTCTCTTTTCGAGCTCAGCCCTCTGGAAAGCCGGACAATCCGCATCAGCAACCTTGAAAACGCCGAGATGCCGCTCTTCTCCGGAACGGTTCTCCGGGACGGGGGCAAGCCGCGCTGCAAGACGCTTCACACCCTGCGTTATCTGCTTGAGTTCCTTGACGCATACGACTTCTCCGGTGACGGTTCGGACGAGATTCACGAGAACGCCAGAACCCTCATCAACGCCTCCGTTCTCGGACTCATATTCGAGAAGATAAACGGGCACAGGGACGGCTCGGTGTTCACGCCGGGGGCGGTCACGATGTGGATGTGTCGGGAGACCGTCGAGAGGGCGGTCGTCCGTAAATTCAACGAGGCTATGGGCTGGGCCTGCCGGGACTACGACTCCCTGCGGGACAAGGACATAGACGACATACGCCGGGCGAACGAGATCGTGGATTCCCTGCGCATCTGCGACCCCGCCGTCGGCTCCGGGCATTTTCTAGTCTCCGCGCTGAACGAGATACTGTGGATAAAATATGACCTCGGCATCCTGACCGACCGGGACGGGCGGCGCATCAAGAAACAGGATTACGGCGTCGTCATCGAAAACGACGAGCTGCTGGTGTCCGACGCGGAGGGGAATCCGTTCTCATATATCCCCGGAAACCCTGAAAGCCAGAGAGTTCAGGAGGCGCTGTTTTCGGAGAAGCGCAAAATCATCGAGAACTGCCTGTTCGGCGTCGACCTGAATCCGAACGCGGTGAACATCTGCCGTCTGCGCCTGTGGATCGAGCTCCTGAAAAATGCGTTCTACACCGCTGAAAGCGGGTTCACCGAGCTTGAGACGCTGCCGAACATCGACATCAACATCAAGGTCGGCAACTCCCTCCTGCACAGGTTCGGAATCGACCAGGACATCAGCGAGGTTCTCCGCAGGACCGGGCTGTCAATCGGAGACTACAAGGGGGCGGTCGGAAGATACAAGAACGCGCACAACAAGGAGGAGAAGCGGGAGCTTGACGAGCTCATCGGCCGCATCAAGACGGGTCTCAAGACCGAAATCGGCCGCAACGACCCGCTTCTGCTGCGCAAGACCGCGCTTGAGAAGGAGCTCTGCGACCTTGAGGCCCCGGAACTCTTCGAGGTGGGCCGCAGGGAGTCGGCGCGGAACGAGATGAAGAAGAAGGCTCTTCGCGGCAAGCTTGCCAGGATTCAGAAGGAGATTGACGGGATTCGCGGCAACCGGATCTATATGGATGCGTTCGAGTGGCGCATCGAGTTCCCGGAAGTCCTTGACGGGGACGGCCGTTTCACCGGCTTTGACTGCGTCATCGGGAACCCGCCCTACATCCAACTCCAGAAGATGGGGGACAGCGCCGACGCGCTCGCGAAGATGGGCTACCGGACTTATGAACGGACGGGTGACGTCTATTGCCTGTTCTACGAACTCGGCCACAGCCTGCTGAAGCCGTCCGGCGAACTCTGCTTCATCACTTCCAACAAGTGGATGCGGGCCGGCTACGGCGAGAAGACCCGAGAGTTTCTCGGAGGGTCTGCTAATCCGCTTCTGCTCATAGACTTCGCCGGCGTGAAGGTCTTCGAGAACGCCACGGTGGACACGAACATACTGCTTTTCTCCAAGGCCACGAACGCCGGCGACACGCTCTGCGCTGTGGCCTCCGGACAGAGCCGTGACGTCATCAATAATATGAGCGATTTTCTTGAACATTGGGGCTGCCGCCGCGCCTTCTCCGGGGGCGGCCCCTGGGTGGTGCTGTCGGAAATCGAGCAGAGCATAAAACGCAAGGTCGAGGCGGTCGGACGGCCTTTGCGGGAGTGGGAC
>CAVIXF010000120.1:0-6817 GCA_963646585.1 Candidatus Gastranaerophilales bacterium HUM_1
ATTCCATACGCCGCCTTCCGCCGTCAGGAACGGCTCGCGAACCCCCGAACCGCAACAAATAGTTGCGGACTGCAAGTGATTGTTGCTGTCCCCGTTCGCATTTCTGTTATAATTTTGCCGCCATAAAGCATTTTGGCCTCTATGGACAACAGTTCAGTCAAGAAGAACATATATCGTTTCAGAAAAGCCAAAGGTTTTACGCAGGAGGAGATGGCCGGCCGGATAGGGATATCGGTGACTCACTACAGGAACATAGAGTCGGGGAGGACCTGGCTCATAAGCCCGCTGGTCGGGAGGATCGCCGAGGCTCTCGGAATCGACACGGATGAGCTGCTGAAGAGGGACGACGCCGGAAGGGGAGGCGGCGTTCTCGAGGATGAGTCCTCGTCCGCTTACGGCCGCGATGTGGACTTGACGCTCGCCCGTCTTCAGACGGAGCTGTCCGGGAGCAGGGAGCGCGAGGCGGACTGCCGGGAGAGGATAAGGGAGATGGACGGGTATATCGGCGACCTGCGTTCGACCATAGAGATATTGAAAAGGGTCAAGGGGTTCGAGAATCCTGAGAAAATTTGAAACCGCCCTGACCCTGGAGACAGCCCGGAAGCCCGGACTGATGACCGCTTGCTGAAAAACCGCGCCGGCGGAAGTGCAATTCCGCCGTCCGGGGATTGTGCGGCCTGAACCGCAGCGGGGGCGGACTGTGCCGCCGCCCTGTCACGGCTGCTGCGGACTGGCTGACCCGCACCGCAGCGGGAGCGCCCGCCTCCACCGCACCGCCCTCCGCCGCAGCGGCGGGGAATATCTGAAGAAAGCGTGGACTGTTTCTCCGCCTGCAGGCAACTCGCGGCTCTGGACGGCCTTGTTGCACCCGCAGACAGCGAAACAGCCCACGCGATTCGCGTGAACCGTCGCCGCCTGTTTCTGTGCAACGTCCGAATTGTCCAGATTCCGAGTTACAGAAACAGGAACGATGTTCATCATTCCCATTAATATGTCCAGCCGGCCGCCCTGCCGCTTCCGGCATCACTTCCGCCCGGTCTCCCCGCCCTGCTTCCGGGGCAGTCCTGCGGGGTGTCCCGTCCCGTCCGGCTTCTCCCGGATACGGTGCTGCGGTCGGTTGCGCCGCCTACTTCCCGTACCAGTCGCAGCCGTCCGCCGTGCCGGCGAGCCACAGGGTGTCCCCGGCCTTGAAGCGGTAGTCCGCCTTCGGGTTGGTACGGAACTTCCCGTCCGCCCCGAGCACGCTTATCACCATACATCCGGCCGCCCGCATATCGGTGTCCCTGAGCGTCTTGCCGGTGAGATAGGAGTCGTCCGCCAGAGTGGTCTTCTCCACCCTGAACTCATCCTCCGGAGTCCCGTCCGCCTTCTGAACCGCCGCGGTCATAGCCTCCTTGAAGGCGTCGATTTGCTCGTCCGTCCCCACCGCGAGCATACGGTCGCCCGGGTAGATCCTCTCGTTGCCGCGAGGGATGAGTATGCTGTGCGTGCCGCGCTTGATTTTCACTATGTTCACCCCGCTCTCCTTGAACTCCGGAATGTTGCGGAGCTCCTTGCCGACCATCTCCGAATCCGGCGACAGCACGAACGGCTCGATGTGCACGTCATAGCCGGACAGCTTGCTCTTCACCGACGAGGTCACAGGCGAGTTCTTCTTCTCGTACTCCTCCTTCTGGTTCAGGTTCGAGATGAACTTGCGCTCGATGGACGAATATCTCTGCGCCGAATGTCTCGCCGAAATAGAGAACGTCAGTCCGGCGGCCGTGATCAGCAGAATGAGCCACCAGGACAGTTCGAAATGCGTCATAAACAGAGCCAGTACGAAAGCTATGGCTATGAAGTTGCGTATCAGCTCAAGCGAGAGGATCGGCCATCTGTTCGACGGTTTCTCCTTCATAAGTTTCACCTCCGACGAATTGACCCCCTCTCTTCTCGCCCCCATACCGTACAGGAACGGGGCCATAGCGACGAATGTTATGCCTACGCATATTATGTCCTTCCAGATTTCGCTGATTCCGGGGATATATCTGGCTACCGCCGGCTCCAGATATTTCTCCGACCCGACAAGAAGAGCCACGAGGATGATTCCGTAGGCCATCGTCCGGATGAAATAGACCTTGAGCAGCTTCTTCCATTCGCTCTGTTCCGCCGCAGAAGTCCTTCCCTCCTCCTTCTCCGGCGGGTTTATCCTGTCGAGGACGGATTTCGGCAGCTTCTTCTCAAGGAAGTCGCTGACGGGGTCGGCTGCCTTTATCATATAAGGTGTCGTGAACGTGGTTATGACCGACACCGCGATGATGACCGGATAGATGAAGTCGCGCATCACTCCGAGCGAACATCCGAGCCCGGCTATTATGAATGCGAACTCGCCGAGCTGGGCGAGGCTGAATCCGGAATGCACCGCGTTCCTCAGCCCCCTGCCGGCCAGCAGCACGCCCGCGGAGGAGAAGAGGACTATCCCGACCACCGTGATGACCGTGATGACCAGGACCGTCCCCCAGTGCTGCGCTATCACGGCCGGGTCGAGCATCATACCGACGGAGACGAAGAACACCGCCCCGAACAGGTCCTTGAGGCTTTTCACCAGATGCTCTATGCGCTCTCCCTCAATGGTCTCCGCCAATATCGAACCCATCACGAAGGCTCCGAGCGCGGAGGAGAATCCGGCGAGGCTCGCGATGGCCACCATAGCGAAGCAGAGCCCGATGCTCGTTATGAGCAGAATCTCGTCGCTCAGGTATCTGTGCGCCTTCTTGAGAAGGGTCGGGATGACATATATCCCCACGAGAAACCACAGGGCGAGGAAGAACACGAGCTTGCATATACCCCAGAGCATCTCTCCGCCGGCGAAGCGGTTCGACACGGCGAGGGTCGAGAGGAGCACGAGCAGGAGTATGGCGATGAGGTCTTCGACGACGAGGGTTCCGAACACGAGAGGGGCGTGAGGCTTGTTCTTCAGCCCCATATCTTCGTATGCCTTTATTATTATGGTGGTGGACGACATCGAAAGCAGCCCGCCGAGGAAGATGCTCTCCATCGTGCTCCATTTCAGCGCGTAGCCGGCGACGAGGCCCACGACGAACATTCCGATGAATTTCGACCCGGCCATTATCAGCGCGCTGCTGCCGACTTTCAGCAGCCTCTTGAAGCTGAACTCCAGTCCGAGGGCGAAGAGCAGGAAGATGATTCCGATTTCAGACCACTGCTCCACGCTTTCCTGGCTCGTGAACGCGGGGAACAGGCCGAGATGGGGGCCGACGATGAAGCCCGCGATTATGTAGCCGAGTATCAGCGGCTGTTTCAGGGCTTTGGATATGACGGTGAAAACACCGGCGGCGATGAGGATGACGGCGAGATCCGACACCAGATTCAATTCTTCGTGCATAGTTTCCGTATATTTCCGAATCGGCAAATTTACGACAAATTCCCGGACTGTCGTCGGTTTGCAAAGCGGAAATTATGTTCTAAATTTGCCGAAAATTAAAAAATATGGCAAACGAAAACACTTTCAACTATCCTCTGATCGATATGTCCGAACTGAACAGATGCCTGCTCTGTGAGGACGCGCCCTGCACTAAAAGCTGCAACAAGAATCTCCCTGTCGGGGATATGCTGCGCTCGCTCTATTTCCGCAACGGTATGGGGGCTCTCGAAAAGGCCGCCGGGGAGCGGTGCGCGGACTGCGACGCCCCTTGCGAAAGCGCCTGCGTGCTCGGGAAGAAGAGCTTCCCGGTGAGGATAAAGAGCATAGTCACGGCCCTGTACGAGGGCGCGAAGGAGACGGTTGACTGCGGCGTGGTCAGCGAAAGCCAGCTCCGGGGCGCGTTCTCTGCGGGCGAGGAGCCGGACATAACGGCCGACATCTGCGGGGTGAAGCTGGAGAACCCGTTCCTGCTGTCGTCCTCCGTGGTGGGAAGCAATTACGAGATGTGCGCGAAGGCGTTCCGCGCCGGCTGGGCGGGAGTCGCGTTCAAGACGATATGCACTTTCCCGCAGCACGAGGCGTCTCCGCGATTCTCCGCGATAACCAACCATTCGAACTCATTCTGCGGATTCAAGAACATAGAGCAGCTCTCCGACCACAGCGTGGCCGAGAATATGGAGATATTCCGCCGGCTGAAGACGGATTTCCCGGGCAAGGTCATCGTCGCGTCGATTATGGGTCAGAACGAGGCCGAATGGACCTCTCTCGCCCGCGAATGCGAACTGGCCGGGGCCGACGTCATAGAGTGCAACTTCTCCTGCCCGAATATGGAGTCGGACTCCCTCGGGATGACCATCGGACAGGACGCGGCCCTGATAGAGCGTTTTACGAAGGCGGTGCGCAGGGGTACGAAGCTTCCGGTGCTCGCAAAGATGACCCCGAACATCACGGATATGGTCCCGATGGCGGCTGCGGCCAGAAGGGGAGGGGCGGACGGAATCGCGGCGATAAACACTATCAACAGCATAACCGGGGTGAACATCAACACTTTCACGGCGGAGCCGGACGTGCACGGACACTCCATCGTCGGCGGCTATTCCGGACAGGCGGTGAAGCCGATAGCCCTGCGGTTCATCTCCGATATGGCGCGGAGCGGGGAGCTGAAAGGGATGCATCTCAGCGGTATGGGCGGAATCGAGAACTGGGTCGACGCCCTGGAGTTCATTTCGCTCGGCGCGGGCAGCCTTCAGGTCACGACGGCGGTGATGCAGTACGGCTACCGCATCATAGAGGACCTCGTGGACGGGCTCCGCTACTATCTGAAGGTCAAGGGGTTCAAGGCGGTGAAGCCGCTCGTGGGCGCGGCGGTGCAGTCAATCGTCCCTCACAACGAGCTGGAGCGGGGCACGGTTCTCTTCCCGCGCTTCGACTACGCGAAGTGCGTCGGCTGCGGCCGCTGCTATGTCTCCTGCTACGACGGAGGGCATCAGGCGATAGATTTCGATTTCCAGGCCAGACGGCCGCGCCTGAACGGAGCGAAGTGCGTGGGCTGCCATCTCTGCCGGATAGTCTGCCCTTCAAAGGCGATAGGCGTGGCTCTGAAGCGCATCGAGCGTGACCCGGAGCAGTGAGTTCCGCCGGCTTGCCTTCGGGCGGCCGCCGGATTTTCCGGATTTGTTCCGAATTTTGAAAACAAACTTGTTTTAAAGAAAAATGTTCGTAACTTTGCGCGGTTGTCACGGAGACGGGACGGCCGCGCTTCGCGGCTTTGCGGCCGGGCGGTCACGATTCGGGTTTTACTGAACGGACGGCGCCGCTCCCGGTTTCCACGCCTTCGGGCGGTATGCGGATGTGTTGTAATTGGTAGCCAAGCCAGACTTAGGATCTGGTGCCGTAAGGCGTATGGGTTCGAGTCCCTTCATCCGCACAGAAATCTCCCCGAATCAAATCTAACTGTTTCCAGAGACTATGGACGAAGCTTTCGTTTTTGACAAGTATGTGACCGGCAAGGCGTTCGCCGGAAGGCGTTCGGACTGCGTGGCTTTGGGCAACCTCATCGAGCAGGGCGAGAATGTCTGCATCTACGACGCTCCCAAGACGGGGAAGACCTCGCTGATCCAGCAGACTCTCATCAATCTCGGAACTTCCGGATGCTCGCTGACGGCGGCATATTTCAATATGTCCGGAGTCCGTACGACGGAGGATTTCATAACGGGGCTGGCCTCTTCCGTTCTCGGGAAAGTGTGCGGCGGGCCTTCTGATTTTCAGGGATATCTGGAGAGGCATCTGCCCGGAGGCAATTTCTTTTTCGACGTCACCGACTACGAGGATTTCGGAAAGACGGTTCAGATGCGGGGAGGGGCGAGTGACGACGACCTCGCGAACGCGCTGGCGCTGCCCTATGCGGCCGCCGCTGAAAGCGGGCTGAAACTCTGCCTGATTCTCGACGAGTTTCACACGGTTATGCACATCGACGGCTGGGAGAATATCCTGCGCAGGATGGAGAGCATAGCTCTGGAGCGGAGAAGCCCGAGGTGCAGCTACATCTTCTGCGGCTCGTTCCTGAACGCGATGAAGCACATCTTCGCCTACCATAAGTATTTCTTCCGCAATGTCGTGAACGTCCCGCTCAGCCCCGTCAGCGAACAGGACGCGGTGGACTACATAGTCGGAGGATTCCGCCCGACGGGAAAGGTCATCGAGAAGGACCTGATTCAGGGGCCGTACCGGATTTTCCGGGGGAATATGTGGTATCTCAATCAGATGGCGTTCTTCTGCGGCGCCCGCTCCATAGGCTACATAAGCGACCGCACCATAAATGATTCCGTGGAGACCGTGATTTCCCTGAACGAACCGCGTTTCCAGCGTATGGTCAGCAGCCTGACTGTGTACCAGCTTTCTTTTCTCAAGGCCGTCCTCAGGGGGGAGACCCGTTTCAGCGCGTCCGACGTGATCGAGAAATACGGCTTCAACTCCTCGGCCAACGTGAAGAGGATCCGCGAGGCGCTTATGAAGAAGGAGGTCATCACTTTTTCGGAGCGGGACGAGCCTTTGGTGATTGATCCGTTGTTTGAATATTGGTTTCGCCGCACCTTACTATAGAAACCCTCAAAAAATAATCTGCATCATCTTTTTCATTCTTTTCGGTCTATATTCCTTTTCTCATCAGTCGTGTACCTCCAGTACACTCCATCTTCAAAAAGAAATCTATACTCGAAAATAATTGAAAAATCTGAGGCAGTTTATTCTTTTCGTGTTTCTTGATGCGGACTGTCCTAAAAGGCGCGGGGCTTCGTTACGCTCCTCGCCGGCATTCTCACTTGATCTTGCCGAGTTTGAACCTGCATTCCCGGAATTTTTCCTAACGAGGCAGAATTTTCTGCTTTAAATTGC
>CAVIXF010000121.1:0-6786 GCA_963646585.1 Candidatus Gastranaerophilales bacterium HUM_1
CACCAGCTCCTTGAAGAGGGACACGGGATTCTGGTTCTCCGGCCGGCGGAAATGCACGAAGAAGTCCTTCGCGTCCTTGCAGGGCTTGCCCTTGCGGTCCTTGAACCGCTTGAGTTCCTCCGGGAGACGGATGATGTTGATGTCGAGATAGCGCAGGGCGAGCCTGTACATATTCGCAATCCCCGTGTCGTCGATGTCGTAGAGGATATATATCTTCTTGGCTATCTTCTGGAGCAGGGAGAACTCGTATTCGGTGAGGTCGGCGGTCTCCGAGTTGAGCCAGCACACGTGAAAACCGGCGGAGCGCACGTTGAGAGCGTCCGACGGCCCGGAGCAGATGATCAGCTCCTTCCAGGTCAGGTCGATCTCCGGGGCGACCTCCTCTCCCTCGATCCAGTCGGCGGCAACCATCCCCGGGTATATGCCGTTCTTGGCGTTCGCGTATAGCTTGAGGAAGTCCCGCTCCCCGAAGAAGAAGTTCTCCGGCTTCTCGCCCACGTACATAAACCGTATGTCCCCGAGCGGCTGATAAAGCTTGCCCCAGGAGCCGTAATCGTAGTAGTAGATGGGATAGTTGTCGGTGGCCGTTATGAGATAGGAGTCGCCCTTGGCGTTCTTGGCGGTGACGTACGAATCCACCGGCTTCAGACAGAGTTCCGCGCAGATCTCCGGCTCTATCCTGTAGCCCAGAAGATAAAGCTCCCGGTCGGTGAACTTGCCGCCCTTGCGGAGGTTCACGCTCATCCTGTCCTGCCCCGCCACCTTCTTTATCTCCGGCATAGGCTTGGTGTCCGCGCCCGCGCCCCCGCCCTCAAGCAGATGCGGCGCGTATTTCTTCGCGATCCACTCGATGGCGCCGGGGTAGTCGAGCCCCTCCTCCCGCATCACGAGCTGGATGGCGGTGTAGGCCTTGGTGTCGTTCCCGCCCTTGTCCTGAATGAACCACACGCCGTCCTTGCGGAAGACGGTGCAGGACGGGCTCTTGTCGTCCTCGCGAATCCGGAAGTTGCGCCCCCGCCCCGAAAAGCAGGAGGCGCTCTGAGGATAGTATCCGGCGATGACTGCCTTTCCGCCCTCCGTCGCCTCGAAAATCTGGTCTTTGCGTATCATTGTATATATGTCTTTTCAGAGTAGCTCCCCGAATAAAATGGCGGCTTCGTCGCCGTAATGCTCCCGTATGCAGTCGGACAGGGACTGCCCCTTGTCTTCATAGTCGCCCCACTCCTGATGCATCCTTTCGTCGAACTTGATGACGTCGATGCACACCTTCAGCGACAATATCGAAATCACGGGGTCGTAGTAGTCCCCGAGCGGCAGCTCGAACAGCCGGCCGAACTTGCGGCCCGCCTTGTGCTTTTCCGTCAGCCTGTACATATCAGTATCTCTTTTTCAGAAGTTTCTTCTGCGCGTGGGCGCGGTAGAGAAGATTGAGGTCGTCGTCGGCGTCGATCGCGGCATACACCTCCTCGTAGGTGTTTTCGGGGAATTTCGCGGCGATTTCCGGAATGGTCATATCGGAGCGGATGTAGGATTCCAGCTTCTTGGTGTCGATGCTGACGGTAATCTGCTTCAGCCCCAGCCTTTTGCGAAGCCTTACGTGATTCTTGTCGGCCGTTTTCTTCAGGTTGGCAACGGCCTCTTCCATATTTCTGGGGCCGTTGCCTGACTTGCAGCGGGGAGTCCATACGCCCCAGCGGACGAGATACCGGTAAAGGGTGTTTCTGTCAACCCTCACCAGCTTGGCTATCCTGTTGGCCGGAACGCCGTCATTGTACTGGTCGATAATCAGTTCCTTGTATTTAGCCAGCGGCGCGTAGTCGTATGAAGTCCTTTTGCGCGGCGGCCGTCCCATAAGAACACCCATCTTCTTCCGAAGACGAAGCCCCTCCTTCGTCCTCTGCTTGATCATCTGTCTCTCGATTTCCGCCGAAAGCCCGAAGGCGAACGCCAGCACCTTGCTCTGTATGTCGTCGCCCAGAACGAACTTGTCCTTCACCGTGTAGATGACCACCTCCCTGGTCATACAGAAGTGCAGGACATCCATAACCATATAGAGGTCACGCCCGAGGCGTGAGATTTCGCTACAGATGACGATGTCTCCCTTTGCGAGCTTCTTGAGCATCGGCCCGAGCTTCCTCTTGTCCGGATTGACTCCGCCGCTGATTCCCTCGTCCGAGATGTATTTCTCGATTACCCATCCCTTGGCCGCCGCGAAGCCGTCGACCCCCTGCTTCTGTGAGTTCACGTCCTGGTCGTCGGACGACACCCGTAAATATCCGTAAATCATAGTTCCCTCCCGTTTGTTGATTGTTGGAGAAATAGACAAAAAAATGTGCAAGAAATCTTGAAATATATCTGGATATATCAAGAACAATACGTACCTTTGTAATGCAGTCAGGAAGAAGACCTGCTGCGAAAGAGGAATCTGAAACGCTTGAAAGGGAGTAAGAAAAAACCTACCAAAGTCTTTGAAATATGAGCTTTAAAGTATCTTTCAAGATTTGGAAAGTCAGGTTCACATTCGAGATAGCAATCTGACAGACCAGCGGAGGCCGCCCGAAACGGCCTCCCCTTTGGTAGGCTTCGCAAAAATACAAAAGTATATGGAAACAAAAAATTCATCTTCATCCGATTCAAAAAGCTGGGGCGGCGCAAGACAGGGCTCCGGGCGCAAGGCCGTAGAGCACGGAAAGAACTTCTCGTTCCGCTCCACCCCGGCCGTCGAAAAGTTCCTGCTCGCCTACGATGGCAACAAGAACAAGTTCATCAACGACGCGATAGAGCATTACATCGACTCCCTCAGATAGGGCTTGCCGTCGTATTCCCTGACCATCGTTTCATTTTCCGAAGCCGTCCGACCGGGCGGCTTCATTCATTCCGGAAGGTCATCGTCAAACTTCACGTCGGCGGCGGACATCTCCGGAGAGCGGAGCGGGCGCAGGTTGCCGAGAATCGGCTGGGAGCGGCGTTCTTCGTCCGTCATCTTGTCGAACGCCTCCTTGCCGATGTTCCCCTTCACGAGGTGGGTGTCGCCGTAGCGGCTCTCCTGAAGGAGCTGGATGGCGGCGAGGTTGAGATAGACGCACTTGCTCCCGACATATATCGCCGGATTCTCATCCACGGGGATGAACACGCCCTTGCGCCCCTGCGCCTTCACCAGGGCCGCACCCTTGAACTTCATCAAGTCAAGTCTGATTGCAAAATTATCCATAGTGTCATTCTTTGTTGTTGTCGATATTTTTGAGCACCCGGATGCACAGGACGCACCCGATGAACATCACGCCCGCAGCCGCGAGAGCCGCCGCCGTCTTTCCGAGAAAGAGACAGACGACCGCCGCGAGCCCGGAGACGCTGACGAGAAGCGAGGACAGCTTGACCGCGCCCTCCGTTGTGAGCTTCAGCCTCGGTCTCATAGCGGCTACTTCACGCGTGAAACGGTTATGCCCCTGCCTTTCGGGGCGGAGACCGAATAGACGCGGCCGAGGTCGCGTCCGAGAACCACGGCCGTCACCCTGACCGTTGACGGCTTGATTCCGCGCAGCGTGACCGACTCCCCGACCCGGAGAGCCGCCATCCGCGCCCGCCCGCTCATCTTGGCGGCCGGCGCTGATTTCTTCGAGATTTCCGAAATTTTCATAGAATCGCATTAAAATGTCTGCGGGGATGGAGGGAGTCGAACCCTCTGTTGCAGATTTCCCGACCCGTTCACCGGCGCTCGAACGCTTGGGGTTAAACCGGTGAACGTGCACACTTCCGCCGCACCCCCGCGGCCCGCATCCCCGTCCCGTCTTTCCGGGATGTCATCTCAGGACTTTCCTGACTGTTCGCCAAAACCTTGAGTGGCGGGGAAGGAGGGTGTCGAACCCTCTGTTCAGACTCTCCGCATACGCCCGGACGACACTTACTGCCGGAACACACACGCGGTCTGCCGCTGCCGTGCGGCCCACATCCCCAATCCCCCGTCTGTTCCGGGGTGTCACTCCGTCTTTCCGGAGCGCCATTGTCTACTGTAGCATCGCGCCTCACGGCGGTCAAATCGGCCCCCTACGGCCCTTGCAAACAAGTCTTACCAGAGCTTGTGTTATGCTGTCCTGTTCATCTCTATCGCCCTCCGCTCCCTCAGCTGCTTCGGCATCTGATTCCTCAGATCCCATCTGATTTCGTTCACTGTCACCGTCTCGTAGACGTCGAGGCAGGAGAGCTGCATCACTTCGTTCCCGTAGACCTGGAACCTTCCGTCCATTGCCGCCTCTCCGTCGGGCGTCCTCCCCGGGACCGCGAGTGAGATGGTGAATGCCCCGTGCGCCGTGTCGGCCCATTCTTCGAGGGCTTCGATGATTTCGTCCATTGTTTTCATAACCGTTTGTTTTTAAGATGTCGTTGTGTTTTTAAGATGTCCTGTATGAAAAAGGGCGGCCGGAGGGGAGTGGGCATTGGAGGTGGTAAACGCGCCCCTCGTCGGAAATTATGGAAAACCGCAGCCGCCCTGTGCGTCAGAGCCGGAGAATGTCGCCCACGGTCTCGGCTCTCTTGCCGTCCGGTCTGACGGTGTAGAACCCGATGCGCGTCGCGATGCTCCTCAGCCGCTCAAGCTCCAGATGGCGGAGTTCGCAGCCGAGCCTGTCGCTTTCGTCCTCGGCTATGATCGCCGATTCGACTAGGTCGATCGCCGAACTCAGGGCCTTCATCATCGTCCGGGCTTCGTCCGGGGTGATGTCCGTGATGGTCATCAGATTTCTGTTGTCTAAATCCACGAGCATAACCGTTTGACTTTTAGAGTTTTTTACCTACATTTGTCAGTTTATAAATAAATAAACAAATAAATAAACTAACATTTCAAGGGCAAAGTAAGTGTAAGTATTTCACTTTAGCAAGAAAATAGTGAAAATTTTACACGAAAATCTTAAACACTTGAATTGATATGAACGAAAGACTACTGCAAGTTATTGACTATCTTATATATAGTCATTGCGTTAAATCGAGGGCTGATTTCGGTAAGAAGATAGGCAAATCCAGCTCTCAAGTGACTGATATGCTGAAAGGGGTTAAGCCGATAAGTGTGAAAACAATTCACAATATATGTGAATATTTTTCTGGACTTGATGAAGAATGGCTGCGTACCGGCAACGGGCAAATGCTCAAGTCTTCGGTCAGCGTCGGGGACGGAAATTCTGGTGTCGTGGTCAATGGAAATAACAACAACAGCCCGATCGACAACCGCCACTATTATTCAGATTCGCCGGACGTGCTGAAGGCGCAGATAGACCTTCTCGACGAACGCATAAAGGAAAAGGACGCCCAGATAAAGGAAAAGGACGCCCAGATAAAGGAAAAGGACGCCCAGATAAAGAAACTCCTGGAGATTCTCGCGAAATGATCTTATGGGAAACGCTTTTTACGACAAGATTATCTCCAACATAAACGGGATAATGAGAGACCGGAACTTGACGCAGGCGGCGATAGCGAAGTGTATTGAGACATCCCCGTCTCAGCTGAACAAGATTCTGAAGAATCAGGTGAAGTTGTCGATTTCCCAACTTTCAAAACTTGCAACGCACCTGGCAATGAGTGAAATTGACATAATCACATACCCGGACAAATATGTCAAGGCGAGCTCGGAAAACGACCCCATCGATGCGATTCTGCAAATCAAACTGAGCCGGAAAAAGAAAGACGAGGTTCTGAAACTGGTCTTGGGAGATAATGTCGAAATACTCAAATAAAACTATAGGTTATGAAGACGAAATCGGATGAGAATGAAATCCCCCAGAGTCCGAGGGAGCCGAACAGGCGGACGGAGCAGCCTCCGATGAAAAGAAGCTAACAGACTGAGGAAAGCACGCAGAACAGGACGATTCCGCCGACAAGCCCGGCGATGAAAATCCAGACAGCCCGGTGATAGCAGCATATCCGCCTGTCATTCCAGAGCCTGTTCTTGTCTATCCAGTCCTGCATATTGCGCAGGGCGGCGGCCTTGAACGCCCGCGTCTGGCTTCCCCGACTTTGCTTGAGCAGCCAGCCGCACATCTCGTCGAACAGAAGGCATCGCGGCTCGACTCCCGGGTCATAGCTGACCTGCCCGAACTGTATGCCGAAGACGATGATCAGGGACGGCACGGCAAGCATCGCAAGGGCGTAGACTGCCATTATCAGCGTGGTGCTCCAGCCTCCGGGACAGAGGACGACCACCGCCGCCGAAAGGGAGATGAGCCCTCCGACCATCCAGCCGAGGAAGACATTGCTGACTCTGGTGATTTGCCTGTAGGCGTCAAGCTGGGACTCCAGCGCCTTGCCGGCTTCCGCATAAGCCAGATCAAGGACCTCCCCGTCCACTTTCTCCCAGAACCCCGGGTCGGCGTACTTCGGCTTATGAGCAGAGACAAGGGATTTTCCCGTGCGGTTCTCAGTATCGTTTTCGTGGCACATAAAGCAGCAAATTTTTATGGATTTACGGCAAATTTAAGCATAAACAATGATGTTACAAATGCCCTAAGAATTTTGCGGAGAGTAAGTTACTCTCCGCAGTCCCGGCACCGCGACGGGACAAAAATAGCGAAAAACGCCCGAAAAACAAGCAAATTTCAAAAATGCCTTATTGATTATGAACGAGTTACAAGATTCTGACGACCCTGCAAAAGTCTCCTTCTCTCCGCTCAAATTAAGTTCTAAATTCTTGATTATAAAAGAATTTAGAACTTTTTCTTTTATAAAAACTGCATCGGAATTGCACCACCGAAAATCCCGAGCGTTTGTAACCACACGCCAGGGATTGCTTGACAGATGGGG
>CAVIXF010000122.1:0-6672 GCA_963646585.1 Candidatus Gastranaerophilales bacterium HUM_1
GTATATCCTGTGCATAGCGCAATTGCGAAAGTTTTTATAAATTTGCAACCGCTCGGATTGCGCGCAAAGATAGGAAAAAAGACAGAAAGACGGACAGGGGCGCAGGCATAAGAGGACAGAAATCTCATATAGAAACATAAAATTCGTACAGAAACATAAAAAATATCGTTATGGTGGAATACAGCAGCAAGCAGGGTACTGTCTCAAAACCCGCATATGACCTATATATGGCTCTGGCCGACCTCAGGAACATTCTGAACTTTCTTCCGGCCGACAAGAAGGAGGGGGTGACGGCGGACTGCGACAGCATACACGCCAAGGTGCAGGCCTTCGACATCGGAGTCAGGATCGTGGAGCGCACCCCCTATTCGCGGCTGGTGCTCAAGGATGACGGCGCTCCGTTCGCATTCAGGGTGACGCTGAACTTCGACCAGTGCGCGGACGCCTCCAAGACGCTGTTCAGCATCAAGGCCGAGGCTGACCTCAACTTTATGATGAAGGCTATGCTCGGGCCGAAGATCAAGAGCGCGCTTGACAGGATTGTGGACGGGCTGGTGGATGCTTCGAACGGGAGGATGCCCGCCGGCCTTTAATGCGGATGGCCTTAAAATAGCACATTGCTGCGTTATGCTCCTTGACAAGAAACTTGAAAAGAATAAATTCCTCAGATTTGTCAATTATCTTCGAGTGTAGATTTCTTTTTGAAGTTTGAGGGTTTCTATGTGAATGTGCAGTCCGACATTTTTTTTGGGGGGGGGACTGCCGGACGGAGGAAAGAGACGATTGAAAACGGGATGAATACGGAGGTGTTCGGGAAATATCTGGCGGAGGCTTTCGGGCCAGGCCGGGCGGGAAGGATTCTGGAGGCTCTTGAGGAGTCTCCTTCCGTTTCCGTGCGCTTCAATCCGGGGAAGCCGGAGGCGGAGCTGTCCGAAGTGGCGGCACTGTCCGCAGGGAGCGTGCCCTGGTGCGGGGACGCGATGTTCCTGAGCCGCCGTCCGACATTCACTCTCGACCCGGTATTCCACGCCGGGGGCTATTATGTCCAGGACTCTTCGTCGATGTTCGTCGGGTATGTCTTCCGGCAGATTGTCGCGGGTGCGGCGGAAAGGGAAGCCGGGATGCGGACGGAGATGGGCACTGACGGGCGGCCGGGGATTGTTTCCGAAAGCCTGTCCGGGAGGCGGTCAGGAAGGGTCTCTGATGCGATTCCAGGGAGGGTCGTCCGCGTGCTCGATCTGTGCGCGGCTCCGGGAGGCAAGACTACAGACCTCGCCGCGGCGCTGCGCGGAGCTTTCGGAGACAGGTTCTTTCTGGTTTCCAACGAGGTTATGAAGGCGCGTGCGGCGGCGCTCGCCGACAATGCGGCGCGGTGGGGCGACCCGAACGTGACCGTAACGTCGGCCGACCCTGCGGCATTCGCCGCCCTTGAGGGCTTCTTCGACATAATCCTCGCTGACGTGCCCTGCTCCGGCGAGGGGATGTTCCGCAAAGACCCGGAGGCGGTGCGGCAGTGGTCGGAGGAGACCGTCGCGCTGTGCGCCGCGAGGCAGAGGCGCATTCTCGCTGACGTATGGCCCGCGCTTTCCGACGGGGGCGTTCTGATTTACTCCACCTGCACATTCAACCGGATAGAGAACGATGACAATGTAGAATGGGCGGCGCGGGAGCTCGGCGCGGAAGTCGCGACGCCGGACTGCCCGTTCGAGGAGGTCATCCGCACCAGGCACGGCTTTTCGCTTGTTCCGGGCTTCGTCCGGGGCGAGGGCCAGTACTGCGCCGTCCTGCGCAAAAATGAAAATGCCGGCGAGACAGAAGGCTCAGGAGCAGGAGAGGGTTCAGACAGGATGGAAGGCTATGGAACAGACGGCTCGGAAAAACTGGAATGGCCGGACGGAGGACACTATGGCTTTCCGGACAGCCACCGCCCGGACAAGACCGGATGGCGGGACATAGCGGGCGGAAAAATCAGCGGAGGAGTCGGCGGAAGAACTGACGGAAGAACTGACAGAGGAGTCGTCAGAGGGACCGGCGGGGGGACGGACGGGAAGAAATTCGGGAGACTGTTCACGACCGGGATGTCGTTCCGGCGGAAAGGGGAGCTGGCGGTCGCCGTCCCGGAAATCATCGCCGGAGAACTCGACGTGCTGGAGAGCCGTCTGAAACCGCTCTCCGCAGGCGTCGCGGTCGGCGTCGAGAAAGGCGGAAAGCTTGTCCCGTCGGCCGACCTCGCCCTCTCGACCGCCCTTGACGGCACGGCCTTTCCGAAAGCCGAAGTCAGCCGCGAGACCGCGCTCGCCTTCCTCCACAGGGACAGCATAAGTCTGGACGGTGCTCCGACAGGGGTCGTGGCCGTAGCCTACCGGGGGCTGAACCTCGGATTCGTGAAAAACATCGGGACACGGTGCAACAATCTCCTCCCGCCTCACAGGCGGATTATGATGGACATTCCCGAATAAACTTCCAGAAAATGCCCGCCGGAATAACTTTCCGGGAGACAATCAGTTACAAACCGGCCCAGAAAACATCCGCCCGAAACAGCGCAGGACGCGACACCGGAACAATCCCGTTCAGAATATCTCGTGCGGCTTCAGAGCCTCCTGGATCGTGCGGTCGATGTCGAGATAGAAGCGGTAGAACGCCTCCTCGCCGAGCTTGGAATAGCGGCCGGTGAGAGCCTTGATCTGCACGGACATATATGACCGGGTCTCCGCCCACTCCCCTTTCTTCGGGCGCAGGCCGTCAGCGGAGGCGGCGAAATCGAGGAACTGCCTTTCAAGCCCTATCGAATCAAGCCAGCGGTCCAGGCTGTCAAAATCGTCAATCCGCGTCAGCTCGTCGCGGTACCTGTCGAACATCGCGCTCGCGAAACGCATCGCCGTCGCCTTCTTGTTGCAGGCGATGTAGAACGAGGTCGCACGGGTGGTGTCCATCGGGACGAACACGTCCGGGATTATGCCCCCGCCGCCATAGACCGTCCTCCCGCCGACCGTGCGGTAGACCTGCTCCCAGTCCACCTTGATGCTGTCGGCGTCGGTGAGCTCCCCGTGGGCGTAGCGGTCGTAGATGTCGTAGGCGTAGTCGTCCCCGTAAGGCTTCTGGATGCAGCGCCCGGACGGCGTGTAGAAACGCGCCACCGTGAGCCTCAGCCCGCTGCCGTCGGTGAAGTTGATCGGCTCCTGCACGAGGCCCTTCCCGAAAGAGCGGCGGCCGATTATGACGCCCCGGTCATTGTCCTGCATCGCGCCGGCGAAAATCTCGCTCGAAGACGCGGAGGCCTCGTCGATGAGCACGGACAGGGCCATATCCTGAAGAGTTCCCTTCCCGTCGGCGTCCAGATCCGAACGCGAACGGTGCAGACCCTCCATATAGACCACCTTGTCCCCTTTCTTCAGGAACTCGTTGCAGAGCAGATAGGCCTGGTCGAGGTAGCCTCCGGTGTTCCCCCGGAGATCCAGAATCAGATGGTCCATCCCCTGCGACTTCAGGGATGTGACGGCGGAGATGAACTCGAAATAGGTCGTCCTCGTGAACTTCGTCAGCTTCATATATCCGGTTCCCGGAGCCGCCATAAAAGCCGCGTCGACGCAGTGCACCGGAATCTTCCCCCTGGTGATGTCGAACGGAATCAGCTCCCCTCCCCTCTTCACCGTGACCGTCACCTTCGTCCCCGACGGGCCCTTCATAAGCATAACCATCGAGTCCTGCGGGGTCTTCCGCCCGGCGATCGTCCTGTCGCCGACCCGGACTATCCTGTCGCCCTGCATCAGCCCGGCCTTCTCAGAAGGGCCTCCCGGAATGACGCTGAGCACGATGGCGGTGTCGTTCGGGACGTTGAACTGTATGCCTATGCCGTCGAAGTTGCCGGCGAGCTCCGTCTCCGACTCTTTCAGCTCGACCGGCGGCAGGTAGACGGAGTGGGGGTCGAGCTTCCCGAGGGCCGCCGTCACCGCCGCGTCCGTCATCGACTCCATATCGATGGTGTCCACATAGTTCTCCTGCACCTGTTCGAGTATGAGGTTCAGCTTGCGCCACCTGTCATAGTCCCCGTCGAACTTCCGCCCCCTGTCCGTCGTCCTGACCACGATAAGGCAGGACAGGACTCCGATAAATATGCCCAGAACCGCCGAAACGGCCGCGTATGTATTCCTCTTCATTTTTCCGATAATCAGAAATATTCCTCAATTGCACAAACCGGGGGGGGGACCGCTCTACCCGTACCGCCTGTTCAGCCCATGCCCGTGCCGCCTGTTCAGCCTACTCCACCTGCTCCACCTCGATTCCGGCGCGTTCAAGCAGCTCCACCCCGTCTGTGAGCCGGTAGGAGTCCTTGTAGACCACCCTCTTTATGCCAGCCTGGATTATGAGCTTCGCGCATTCGACGCAGGGGGAGGCGGTCACGTAGAGAGTCGCCCCGCCGCTGCTGTTCCCAGACTTCGCCACCTTCGTGATCGCGTTCGCCTCGGCGTGCAGGACATATGCCTTCGTCGCCCCGGTCTCGTCCTCGCAGATGTTCTCGAAGCCCGACGGAGTGCCGTTGTAGCCGTCCGAGATGATCATCCTGTCCTTGACGAGCAGAGCGCCGACCTGCCTCCGCTTGCAGTAGGAGTTGCGGGCCCAGACCGCCGCCATCTCAAGATATGCCTTGTCGAATTTTTCCACGGCTTCTTATTTTCTCTGGTAAAGGTAGCGCTTGATGCTGCGCTTCGGAGTGCGCTCGAAATCCTCCGGCATAATCTCCACCTTCTTGACTTTCGCGTAGTTGGGCAGCTCGTCATTCGCCGTCCCGACCAGCTCCTCCAGCTTCGTCTGGAGCCTGTCCCCGGCGAACCCGTCAGTCTCCGCCTGCCGGAAGTCCGGATAAATCAGCGCGGTGAGCACGCCCTTGTCCTCGATTACGAGCGAATCGACCACATAAGCGAGGCTGTTCACCAGAGTCTCGATCTCCTCCGGGTAGATGTTCTGGCCTGACGGCCCGAGAATCATACATTTGGAGCGTCCCTTCAGGAAAAGATAGCCGTCCTTGTCGAGCACGCCCATATCCCCGGTCTTGAACCATCCGTCCTCCGTGAACACGGCGGAAGTGGCCTCATCGTTCCTGTAGTAGCCGAGGAAGACGTTCTCCCCCTTGACCAGCACCTCGCCCGGAACGTTCTCCGGATCCGGGGAGTCTATCCTTATCGTCATATTCGGCGCGGCCTTCCCGCAGGAGTAGAGCTTCGCCGTCGACCAGTCGTCGTACGCGATTATCGGGCCGCATTCCGTCATACCGTAGCCCACGGTGAACTGGAAGCCGATTCTCTTGAAGAACGCCTCGACATCCTTGTTGAAGGCCGCCCCGCCGATGATTATCTCCTTGAAATTGCCTCCGAACGCCGCCACGAGCTCGGACTTCACCTTGCCGAGAATCAGATGGTCGAGCAGAGGGACCTTGAGCATCTGCTTGATGCCGTTCCGCTCCAGAACCGGACGCACCTTGTTCTTGTAGATCTTCTCAATCACCAGAGGCACGGAGATCACGAGGTCCGGCTTGACCTCCGCGAGAGCCTCCATAATGATCTTCGGGCTCGGAATCCGGGTGAGGAAATGCACGTGCGTGCCCCTGTAGAGCTGGTAGAGCACCTCGAACATAAGCCCGTACATATGCGCGGAAGGCAGCATCGCCACGATGTTCGTCCCCACGCCCATATAAGGGCAGGCGATGCAGGCGAAGTCGATGTTGGAGCGCACGGACCTGTAGGGAATCATAACGCCCTTCGAGAAGCCCGACGTCCCCGAGGTGTAGTTTATCAGCGCAAGCTCGTCCGGGCTGTCGAGATAGTAGTCCAGGTCGTCCGGCCCGAATGACATAGGGTATTTCTCGCCGAAAAGCGTGTTCAGATGCTCGCGGGCGTAGGTGATCCTCTCCGAAGCCGAGTAGATGAGTGCGAAGGTGTCGACCCTCACAATCGCCTGAACCTGAGGCATTTCAGATTCGGAAAGCCCCTCCCAGACCGTAGGGTCCACGAAAAGAGCCTTCGCCTCCGAATGGTTGACGAGGTGGTGGATGTTGCCCGGCTTGAACTCGTGGAGCAGCGGGACAGGAACAGCCCCGTAAGTCATCGTGGCGAGGAAAGTGACCGTCCAGTTGACCTGGTTTCTCGCGCATATCGCCACCTTGTCTCCGCGTTCGAGTCCGCAGTATTCAAAAAGAATGTGGAGTTTCGCCATCCTCTCCGCCAGGTCGCGGTAGAAAATTGTCGTGCCCCTATAATTCGACAGAGCCGGGCATTCCCAATTTTTCCGGAACGCCTGCTCGAACATCTTGTTGACCGATCTTGTCTGATTGTCCATATCCTTCCCTATCGATATATACCTAATATTTATATATATCCTATTCTATATTTTTTATATCTATATATCTATATATCTCTATTTCAATATATTCCTGTTCCGATATATTCCTATTTCAGCTTGATTTTCTGAATCTTGCCGTTGTAGCTCTGCGCGGAGAGGGTCGTTCCGTCCTCGCTCAGCCTCACTTCGGCGTCCGGACGCAGCATTGAGTCCCCCCGAAAGTCCGTGAGCGGTCCGCCGCCTTCGAACGGGTATATGAGTGTCTCCCTCGACGTCCTGACCACCCAGAACGACTTCGACCCTGCCGTGACACGCTCCGGAAGAGCCGTGATCCTG
>CAVIXF010000123.1:0-6625 GCA_963646585.1 Candidatus Gastranaerophilales bacterium HUM_1
CTCCGACCCCGAGGAGGGCTATGACGAGGTTCACGACGGACGAAAGCAGCAGCCCGACGCCCATAAAACGGCGGATGTTGCAGTAGTCGGCGATGAATCCGTTGATGAATTTGCCGAATGCGTAGACCAGAAGCAGGGCCGAGCCTATCAGCCCGAGCTCCCCCGCGCTCAGCACCCCGCCGTCGATCAGGGGCTGTTTCACCACGCTGAGGCTCATACGGCAGACATAGTAGAGGCTGTAGCCGGCGGTCACTCCGATGAAAGTGCTGCGGCGGACGGACTTATAGACCGCGTCCGTCTTTTCGTCGGGGATATGCTCCTGCGCAGGGCGGCTTATTCTGAAGAAGCTGTATATGCTCATCTGCTGTCAGATTTTTAGAAACATGAAAAAAATAAGTTGCTTCAGATTTGTCAATTATTTTCGAGTATAGATTTCTTTTGGAAGAAGGAGTGTACTGGATGTACACGACTGATGAGAAAAGAAATATAGACCGAAAAGAACGAAAAAGATGATGCAGGTTATTTTTTTCATGTTTCTTAGCAATCGTTACGGCACAACCGGAGCACAAAGGTAATAAGAAATGGCAACAGGGGACGAGAAATGATGACAGGCGGGGGTGACAAGAAATGGTGACAGGCGGGCGGGTCAGAACTCGACCTGTTCGATGGAGTCTATCCCGTCGCGGGTCAGAGCCACGCGGAAACGCCTGAACTCCGACTGAATCTGCTGGTTCATCCCTATTTTTCCGCCCGCCTGGCCGGTGCATAGCTGAAGGACTATGTTTATGTAGTAGACCTTGTCGCAGAGAACCCGCTCAAGCTTCCCCTCCGGAGAAAGTTCAAGCACGTCGATCTGGGGGTTGTCCATCTTCTGGAGGAAGCTGTTCACCTGCAGACGGACGATGTCGTTGATGCCCCGTGTCTCGTAGATGTTGTTCGCCTCAAGCTGCTCCCGGTCGATCTGCACCGACTTGCGGTAGAGCAGCACCTTTTCGTCGGAGATGCGGTTCTCCACGTCCAGCAGGCGCTTGCCGTAGCGCACGGAACGGACTTCGGCGGGGATTTTCTCCTCCGAGATGAAGTCCACGCCCTCCTTGACGAGTCCTATCTTCTTGCCCTTTATGATGACGGAGGCCTTGTTGTCGAAGTAGCGGCTGCCGATGCGGTGGGCGAAATAGTAGCGCATCAGCTCCTTGATTCGGTCCTTCATCATATAGCTGACTACCAGCGCGATGAAGAGAGGGAGGGTGAAGTTTCCGAACGTCCTCTGGAAGGAGAAGCTGACGATGGTGGCGAAGATCATCGACATTCCGGCCGCCACGCTGAAATAGAGCTGCTCCACGAGAACGCCGTCCTTCTTCTTCGGGACTTTGAGGAAGAGGTCGCTCTCTATGTACTTCTTGAGCACTCCGTGACGGAATACTATGTCCCTGTTGTGCTTCGAATCACCCGAGGTGAGATTGCCGTAGCCGGAACGCTCGCGATAGGCCATCTCCTCCCCTATCAGCCCCTTGAGCAGTTCCATAGTCTGATTTCCGGCCCCGGACTTCTTCCGGGACAGGCTGTCGAGAATCTTCAGGCTGTGACCCTTGACCATACTGCTGATGAAGTCGTCCCCGAAGAAGAAGAACTCACGCACCTCGGGCGTCACCGTGGGCACGTTGATTATCTTCCACAGGTCACGGTAGGCGGAGAGGATGTTCCGCACGTTCTCCACATAGCTGCGGCAGAGGTAGTCGGTGTCGTCGTCGAACCTTCCGCCCGAGCATATGTGGACGTACTCCTCGCGCAGGGAACTCTTGGTGATGGCCGCGAACATCTTTATCTGGTATTCGTACTCGGCTACCAGCGTCCTCGTCGGATTCTTCGCGAGCGCCTCGAAAGACTCCCGGAGGTTGTTCAGAGGCACGGCGTCACCCCCGGCGATTTCGCGGAGAAGGAACTGCGGGGTCACGAGCCTGATGTTCGACTTTATGTCCTGATAGAAACGGGATTTGGGGTAGGTCGAAGGGTTTATGTCGAGGCTGTTCGGAAGGAAGATCCACATATACACGGAGAAATCGTTCTTCCTGAGCTTCCTCCGGGTGAGGAAGCCCATCTTGAATTCGATCGAGTAGCGGTCGTGTATCTTTGTGTTAACTTCTATCATATTGCAGACAGCCTTGAAAGGCGCATTGCTTCGTTATACTCCTCCTACAAATCCTCACAACCGAAAGGTTGCTGCGGTTTGCAGTCGTCGCAAGCCTTGCACTGCATCCTTTTAAGACAGTCTGCCTCAGGCAACAAAAAAGGTGCAAAACCGCAAAGGCGACTCTATTTTTTTCACTTATTTCAGAAACAGGGATATGGATTTGTGAGGAATTTTTGAGGATAGATGTCTTTTTGAAGAGGGAGTGTACCGGGGTACTCGACCGATGAGAAAAGACATATAGACCAAAAAGACCCGCAAATCTCAGAAAAACAAACCAGGAGTATAGCCCAGCCAGCGGAGAACCGTCTCGCCCCAGAGCAGAATCAGCAGCCAGGAGATGACCATCATCGTGATTCCGAACTTGAAAGTGTCGCTCCAGCTGTACTGGTTCGTGTTGTAGAGCAGGGCGGCAGGCTTGCTGTTGAACGGCAGCACATAGACGTGCTCAATGAGCATAGCCACCGGGAACGCGAGGCTGAGCGCCGGGAATCCGAATTTCTGCTCCACCCCGATGGCGATAGGCACGAACACGAGGGTTCGCATCGTCTTGGACTGGAAAATCAGTCCGCTGAACATCATCAGGAAGGTCAGAATCACATAGAGAACCCAGAACGGAGTGCCTTCCGCGATTCCGAGGCTGTCGAAGAACTGGTTCACGAGCTTCGCCGGCAGGTCGGTCTCCTTCAGACCGGCTCCGAGGGTGTAGGCTCCGGCGGAGAAGAGCATCAGATGCCACGGGATGTCGACGTCGTTCCATTTCACGACCCCTATGCCCGGCATCAGAGCCACCACCGCACCGATGAAGGCCACTGTCGTCGCGTCGATTCCGTGCAGCTTGTCAGTGGACCAGAGAATCAGCACGCCGAGGAAAATGGCGATGGCCTTGTACTCCTCGACGGTCATCTTACCCATCGCGTGCAGCTCCTCGCGCAGACGCTCCATTCCGCCCTCTATCTGCGGCTTGCGCTCCTCCGGTTTGAGCGGGAAGATCACCCGCACTCCGATGAACCACCCGATGAGAATCATCAGGATCGTGAGCGGGAAGCAGGCCGCGAACCAGTCGCTGTATCCCACACCCGAGCCATACGCGCCCATAAAGAGCGAGATTGCGAGCAAATGCGCCCCGGAGCCGGTCAGGAAGCCCGTCGCGGCCACATTGATCTGGAACAGGTTCTGCAGCACGAGGTTGCGCCCGAAGTTGTTGCGGTTGCCGTCAGCAGCTCCGTAAATCGCGGCCACGACCATAAAGATAGGCAGCAGGATGGTCGCCTTGGCAGTAGTGGCCGAGATGAACGCAGACAGCACGATGTTTATGACTATGAAGCTGAAGAACACGCCCCGCGCCGTCCGTCCGAACTTGAGCACGAACCAGAGGGCGAACCGCTTGGCCACCCGTGTCTTGACCAGCATACTGGCGAGCACGAACGAGAGTATGTTCAGCCACATCACCGGATGCCCCAGCTGCGCGAAGGCCTCTTTCTGCGAGGTGACACCCGTCAGCACGATGGCGAGGGTTATCAGCAGCGAGGTGAGGTAGTTCGGAATCGCCTCCGTCATCCACAGCACGAGTCCCGCGATGAAAATGGCGAGCATATACTTTTCGGACTGCGCCGGCAGGAAGCTTATGTCGAACACCCAGCTGAAGAGGATGAAGAACAGCACGGCGAGAGGGCCGCCGAGCCTTGCCATCCACGTCTCGAACGCCGATTTCTTCATTTTCGGCAGTTTCTCCACCTTGTAGTTACCCATATCCAGCGGCCTTCGCCTGTATGTTTTCGGTTTCAGTCATCGTTTCATCAATTTGCGGTTCGTGAAATTTTCCTCCCGGAAGCCTTCCGGAGACAGTCTGTGCGTTCCGAAAGGCCTTCAGGAGGATAAATAATCGTTGAAGTCAGTAATCGTTGTAAGACGGGACTATTTCGCCCAGTTCTTGTACGGATTCTTCATCAGCATCGAGTTGTAGTACTTCGCGTCGCCGGTGACCTCTTCTCCGAGCCATTCCGGTTTCACGAAAGCCTCATCCTCGCTGTGGAGTTCGACCTCTGCGACAGTGAGTCCGTCGTTGTCTCCGTAGAATTCGTCCACCTCGAAGGTGTGCTCGCCGGATTTCACGAGATAGCGGGTCTTGTCGATGACTCCCGGCTCGCAGATTTCAAGCAGCTGCTTCACCTCCTCGACCGGAATCTCCTTCTCCCACTCGAAGCGCGAAGCTCCTGAGGCGGAGCCGATTCCTTTGATGGTGATATATCCCTTGTCCCCTTTCACGCGGACGCGCACCGTGCGCTCCGGAACAGAGCAGAGGTAGCCCTGGGTGATGCGGGTAGCCTTGAAGGCGTCTTTCTTGAAGTCGCCCTTCACCAGAAATTTTCTTTCTATTTCCTGTGCCATAATTTTCTTGAATTTCTGTATGCCGTTCTATTCGTTTGCAAGATGTTTGTCAGACATTCCGATCACGCGCTTGATCGCCTGGAGGTAGTTGATGTTCTCCACTCCCTCGAGCCCGCAGTCGGCGACGGTCTTCTTTATGTCCTCTATCTCAGTGGATTCTGAGTTGATGGTGACGACTTTCGCGCCGTTGATGAGCACATTGCCGTATTCGCAGATCGTCCCGTTCACCATATAGCCGAACCTCTGCTTGTGGACGCGCACTGCGGCGAGATCCGGATTGGCCTTCACCATCGCGATGAACTCGTCGTAGGTATAGACGTCCTTGTCAAGCTTCGGCATCTCCACCATAAATGCAGGGAACACTTCTTTTTCAAGCACTTCGCGGGAAATAGGGAACTCGCCCTTCATAAGCGGATTCCACTGCTCAAGCCCGTCGACGCTGCGGACGAACGTCTTGATGTCCATCTTGCCGTCGCGGATTTTCGTGTTGTTTATGTCGTTCTTGCGTGAGATGATGTAGATCTCGTCGCTGTGACGCTCCCAAACTTTCTCCGGAACCGGAACGGACAGGCGCGCCATCCTCTTGTGAGCCTCGCAGAAGCACTGTCCGAACGAGCGGAATTCGAAGCGGGGTTTTGAGATCTCCCCGATTTTCATTTCTTCTTTTGCCATAATTTTGTGTTTATTTTTGAATTGTCATTTCACTGTCTTGAAATAAAACAGAGTCTAAATTTTCTGATTTTCGCAAACGATACGATGAAACGTCACTCCCCCAAGGTAATAGGATCCGTGCCGTCGACATTCGCCGCTCCAGGAGTTGCGGTCGGCTGGATATACCATTTCCCGTCAGCGTTACGCCCATAGGAGCCCGCGATTGTCGTTCCTGGATGTTTGACGAAGTTGAAGTCATCTATCGTCGTAGTCCCGTCTTCCTTGACAAGCTGCACGCGCACGGCCTTCTTGGATGAAAGTCCGCTTGCGAAGACCAGAGTCGCATCATATCCCTCGTGAGCCTGGCCTGCCGCCACCACGTCTTCGCTGTAAAGAAGAAGGAAACCGCCAGCCTTAATCTGGATGTCAGGAGCCGTCCAGACATCTCTCGCGTCCTTAAGAATCTTTATGCCCTTGATGCTGATTGCTGATTTCTTCGGATTCGCGATTTCGATGAACTTGTCGTTTCCGTTGAGTTCGTTCAGTATGAGGTCTTCAACACCGGCCGTAGGCTCCACAGGAGCGGCAGCACCCCAGTCCTGAAGGTATGTTCCCTTGGAATTGCTCTCCCCGATGCTTCCCGGCATAAAAATCACCCACTTGTCAGCACCGTCGGTCTGGCGGCCGAGCGTCTGCACCTTGGAGTCGTCTCCTTCCGTCTCGGTGAACTCGAAGAAATTCTCGGCGCTCTTGGAGTTGTCCAGCTTGTCGATGGTTTCCCTCTTCGAGTTGAAAAGTTCGAGAAGGAATCCCTTGGTCGCGGAGAGTCCGAAAGACGGGCCGTCGGCCGCGTCCGCGCTCTTGGCGGTGAACACGACCACTTTTCCTGCGGCGAGTTTCACTGACGGCATCTCCCACTTTTCTCCGCCGTCCTTAGTCATATAACATCCTCCGAGGTCTATCTCATCCTTGCCGTAGTTGTAGAACTCAAGTTTCTTTTCCTGAGGGCAGACCTCGTTTATCACCAGCGTCTGTTTCACCTCCACCGTCGGAAGTTCCCCGCTGTAAACATCATCTTTGACGCAGGAGACCGCTGACAGGGCGGCCGCGGCTGCGAACATCACATATATCTTTTTCATAATTTCAGTTGATTTTTCATTTTTCGTCAGAACGCCACCTGGAAACGCAGCGCGATCATATGGTAATCGACTCCGGCCTTGCCTTTGCCGGCGACGACGTAACGGTAGTCGGAAGTCGGCTTGCCGTCCTTGTCATAACCCACATAGAGCTTGCCCTTGCCGTTCGCATAGCGGTCGTTGTTGTTGTACTGGTAGTTGAGGGCGAACTTCACGTTCTTGGTCGGGTAGAAGTTGACTCCGAAGCTGAAAGCCTCAG
>CAVIXF010000124.1:0-3131 GCA_963646585.1 Candidatus Gastranaerophilales bacterium HUM_1
ACACGAAAGGCAACGGCAACATCAGCACCGACGGAGTCTATTTCATCGACCCGAACGCCACAGAGGCGAAGTTCAACAAGGCGCAGGCATATAAATCACTGATAGTGACAGGCGCTGACAGCGAGCAGAGGTCTGCATTCGAGTTCTACAGACAGACCCGGCCTTACGACGGCGGAGAAATATTGCTTATGTCGAATCTGGAATGTACTGTCGGAAGCAAAAACGCATTCGCTCAGAGCACCAAGGAGACAGGAAACTCGTTCTCCACATTCGGCGACATAATTCTCTCGGACTGCCACTTCAAGAATGTAGGCAAGAACTTTATGCAGTTCAATCAGAGCCAATTCACCAAGGTCAGCGTCAATGTTGAAGACTGCGAGTTCGGAATAAACGCGACACAAGTCTATATTTTCAATGCAGGCAGCTTTGAATCAGAAGCCCGGAGCATAATTTTCAAGAACAACATCTTCTATGCTGAAAGCGGCACGACAATGACCGACTTCAAACTTCTGAATGTCCAAAACGGAAAAATAGCTGCGCTGTCAATTCAGGAAAACACATTCGACAACACCACGCTGAAAGCGACCGGGCTTGCGTATTGCGCTTCCATAGAAGAAAGCACTAATGTCACGAACAACTATCTCGTCAATTCTCAGACTGACGGCTCATTGATTTATCTGATTCAGCCAGCCAAAGTAGGCGGGACATACACCATTTCGAACAATTACTTCTATTCAAGTTCCTCCAAGAACATAACTGTCGATAAGACCGTATTCACTGGTTCAGTCCAACAGCCGCGTAAAATGGACGCGAATCCGCTCAACGAGAATTGGAATCCTGCGGGAGGGGTATTCGGAGCATATACCGTCGTGACTTACAACACTGGCGCAGGCAATGTCCCAGAGACCGTCGGGGCGAAACGCGCCGACTGACGGACGACGCAGCCCTATGCGCACGAAAGTCAATATCCTCGGACTGGCAGCTGTGGTTTTCACCTCGGCTGCCTTTCTTTCCTGCGCCAGTGAGACGCCGAGCTGCGGCAGTGACGCGGGCGGGAGGCGGTCTTAAAAGGATTTGAACAAGAAGCGTAACGCAGCAATTCGCCTTTCCTATTGGCAGCGCGGGCGGGAGGCGGTCTTAAAAGGATGAAGTGCAAGGCTTGCGACGAAGTTCAAACCGCAGCAACCTTTCGGTTGTGAGGATTTGAACAAGAAGCGTAACGCAGCAATTCGCCTTTTAAGGCCGCCTCCCCCATTCGGAAGGGAGACAGCCCATATAGCGTTTAAAGCAGGTCGCGAAATAGGAAGGGCTGTTGAACCCGACCAGCTCGCTGATCACCGAAACCGAATGCCGCCCCTCCTTGAGCAGCCGGCAGGCCTCCTTGAAGCGTATGCGCCGGATGAAATCCAGAGCCGACTCGCCGGTGAGCGCCTTGAGTTTGATGTGCAGGCTGGAGCGCGACATATTCATCTCCGCCGCGAAATCCGAAGTCGAGAAGTCGGCGTTGTCCATATTCTTCGCCACAATCGCGGCCGCCTTCGCGAGCAGCTCCTCGTCATACGCCGTGAGCGCGCCCCAGGAGCCGCCTTCCGACGATGACTTCCCCGACATCAGACGGGCGCGTGTGCGCAGCATATTGCGGATTTTAGTCTGAAGCACGGCGAGCGAGAACGGCTTCGAGATGAAGTCGTCCGCCCCGGCACGGAACGCCGCGAGCTGGTCTTTCTCGTCCGTGCTCGACGAAATCACGATCACGGGGATGCCGGAAGCGTCTATGTCCCTCTTGATCTGGGCGCAGAGCTTCAGCCCGTCCATCACCGGCAGATTCATCTCCGTGATGACCACGTCCGGCTTCGACACCCCGACGCTCCCGAGAGCCTCCTCTCCGTTCGACGCGACGCGGATCTCGAAGCTGTCCGAAAGCGCGTCCCGGAGATATACCGCCATCTCCTGATTGTCCTCCACGATCAGCAGCACCCCTCCGGTCTCGTCGGCAGGAAGGGTCTCCCCGGCTGACGGAAGGCTCTCGACCTCATCCCCCTCCGGCTCGGGCGCATAAAGCTCCTTGGAGTTCGCGGCGCTTCCGTCCCCGGTCTCCTCCGGAGAATAAGCGTCAGCGGAGCGCGGAAGACGGACGGTGAAAACGGAGCCCCTGCCAGGCTCGCTCTCAAGCTCTATCGTCCCGTGGTGCAGCTCCACAAGCCGCTGCACGAGCGACAGGCCGATTCCGCTGCCGACATAGTCCCGCTCCACCTGATAGAATCGCTCGAATATGCGCCCCTGAAGCTCAGCAGGGATGCCCGAGCCGGTGTCGGAGACGCGCAGGACAAGGCTGTCGCCCTCGAACCCGGCATAGAGAGTCACGGAGCCTGACTCGGTGTATTTGAACGCATTGGAAAGCAGGTTGCTGAGTATCAGCTCGATGTACTGCGCGTCAAGGCAGGCCGTCTCGTCCCCGAGCGGAGAGTCGAGCCGGTACTTCAGACCCTTCTTCCGCGCCACCGGCTCGTAGGCCGACCAGTTCTCCCGGACAAGCTTCAGCACCGGCTCGGGACGCACGCGGAGCCGGAACACGCCGAGCTCCGCACGCCTGTAGTCGATGAGCTGGTTCACAAGATGCAGCAGCCGTCGGGCGTTGCGGTCAAGATAGCGGAGCTGCCGGCGCATAGAGGTGTCGTTGCACCTCGCGATCATCTCCGACAACGGATTGATTATCAGCATCAACGGAGAGCGCATTTCGTGGGATATGTTTATGAAGAACTGGGTCTTCATCTGCTGTATCTCCTCCTGATGGGACTTCTCCCTCGTCTCAAGCTCGTTCTCCCTCTGACGGTCCTTGCGCCTGACGAGAATGACGCACAAGCCGGCGACGAGCAGCACCGTCAGCAGCGCGAAGGACGCAATCGCTGGAACGGTCCGCCACCACACCGGAGCGATGCTTATCCGGAGCGAGATGTCCCCGTCGCACCATTTCCCGTCTCCGTTCGCCGCCTTGAGCCTGAACACATAGTCCCCGTGCGGGAGATTCGACCACAGAGCCGTCCTCGACCCGGTCACGGTCCATCCGTCATCATATCCCTCAAGGATATAGGCGAAAGTATTGTGTCTCCCGGAGAGATAGTTGGGGACGG
>CAVIXF010000124.1:3141-6615 GCA_963646585.1 Candidatus Gastranaerophilales bacterium HUM_1
TGACAGGGCAAACGAATTCCGGTCGTGGGAGAGACGAACCTCCCCGTTCCGAGGCCATATATCCCCAGATCCGGATTTCCCGGTCAGAGAGAATCCCGTAATCACAGGTTTCGGAGAATAGGGGTTGTCGGAGAACTGTTCCGGGTTGAAGAACGTGATTCCGCCCGAGCCTCCGAACATAATCCCGCCGTCCCCGCGTCCGAGAGCCGAGGAGGGATTGAACTGGTTGGACGGAAGCCCGTCATCGTCCGTATAGTTCCGGAAAGAGCCGGAGAAGGGGTTGAAACGGGATATGCCCTTGTCGGTGCTTATCCATATCATCCCGTACCTGTCGGCGACCATTCCGCATATTATGTTGCCCGGAAGTCCGTCCCCGGCGGAGAAACGCCGCCACTCCCCGTCCGCGCATCCATATCTCCAGAGACCGTCCCTCGTCCCGACCCAGACATATTTCCCCGGAACCTCAAGCAGCGACTGGACATACATCAGCGACGGGGAGGAGACGTCCGGACAAAGGGAAAGCGAACTTCCGTCGGCGGCGAAGACCTGAAGCCCCTCGTCACCGCCGGCCCAGAGCCGTCCGCCGGAAAGGAGAAGCACCCTAACCGGCATCGCTGAATATTTCTCAGCCCTTTCGGCGAATGCCGGAGACGAGGTGACGCCGGTCCCGCAGTCGAAGACCCTCAGCCCGCCGAGCGTGCCGACCCAGAGCCTGCCCCGGACTGCGGAGGGGATTATCGAATAGACATCCGCCACGCCCGGATTCTCCGCGGACGCGCCCGTGGCGAATTTCGTCACCGCCCCGGATGACATATCTATCCGCGAGAGCCCGCCGGCGTGCGCACCGACATAGACCCTGCGTCCGGCGTCGTCCGTCCACAACGCCTTAACATCGTCTGTTTCAGGGATATTGCCCCCCCCGGGTGCTGTTTTTACGGACCAGTATCGGAAAGTCCCGGAAGCCGGATTCCAGCAGTTCACCCCGCCGGTGTTCGTGCCGATCCAGAGCCGTCCGGAGGAGTCCTCCGATATGCAGTTGACGACATTGTCGTTCAGAGAGCGGGCGGAGGGTTCGCGGCGCAGCGTCTCGAAGCGGTTCTTGAGCGGATGCCACCAGTTGACCCCGCCGTAGTAGGTCCCGAGCCACATCCCGCCCTGGCTGTCACGGCAGATGCTCCTCACGGAGTTCTGGGACAGCGCGTCCTCCCGGAAAGCGTCACCTCTGACCGTCAGGAGCGTCTTCCCGTCGAATATGCAGAGCCCGCCGTAAGTCCCAGCCCACAGCCGGCCATCGCCGTCCTCGGAGAGGGAGCGCACGAAGTTGGACGGCAGCCCATCTTTCTGGCCTGTACGCTCCGCACGGACGCAGACCTTTCCGTCAATTTCAAGCCTCCACAGCCCGTCGCCCTCGGTGGCGACCCAGAGATTCCGCCCGCTGCGCAGGACTGCGGTAACAAGGGCGCGGGAGGAGAACTCCGGCACACGCCGCACATCGCCGCCCGAGACGTCCATCCGGAAGAGCCCCGCGTCACGGCTCCCGATCCAGAGGCAGTCCCCGTCGCGGCACAGCACGCTCGGGACGACTCCTCCGCCAAGCCCGCCGTCACGCCACTCGTCTTTCGCAAAATCGAAGATCCGGAATCTTCCACCCGCCGCGACATACAGCTTCCCGTCGTCCGAAGGGGCTATCCCGCTGATCTCCCCGACATTCCAGTTGCGGAACGAGCCGCTCTCAGGCCTGTAAAGGGACAGCCCCTTCCCCGTGCCGACCCAGACCCGTCCGTCCGCGCCGGCATAAAGCTGTTTCACGATGTCGGAGGAGAGCGAAGTGGTGTCGCCCGCGCTGTTGCGCCAGACGCGGAACTCATAGCCGTCGTAGCGGCTCAGCCCGTCCATAGTGCCGAACCACATCATCCCGCAGCTGTCCTGGCAGATGGTGAAGACGGTGTTCTGCGAAAGCCCGTCCTCGACCGAAAGCCGGCTGAAACAAGGAGTCCGGAATCCGGACGCAAGCATCACCGCGCACAGCCCGAGAAGAGCCGTGCGGAGGCCGCGAAGGATATGAGGCAATTTTCCGGAAGCGGGTGCGCAGGAGGTACGGGACGCCCTGCTTCCACAGCAAGACCCCGCCAGAGGCGCGTCCGGAATCCGGGGCGGAAGGCCCGTCTTAAAACAATGTCGGCTGGGCATCATCGAGAACAGTCAAAACGCGCAGGAGCACGGCCTCGCGGAACAGGGCCGAGCGCGACCTCACCCGGAACTTCTCGCTGTACAGCCTGATGGCGGCGAGCTCGTCGTCATTGAGATAGATGACCTGACGGTGCGACCTCTTCCCGCATCCCGTCCGCCGCAGTCCCTGATCGGAGACAGCCGCCCGATTCTTCTTCCCTGCGGACTTTTTTCTTTTTCCTGCCATACAGCCGTTTTTGAATTGAACAGAGCCGTTTCGCGATGGGCGATCACACTCCGCGAATTTCCGGAGAACAAGGCCAGTCCCCCGCACCGACCGCCAAAGATACGAAAAATTTCAGAAGAGATTCTGGGGATGCATTTCAAACAGCCGCTAACAGCCCGGGAACAATCCGGGAACAATTCTGCGACGCCCCGGGGACAGCTCGGGGGCAGCAGCTAACGGGAAACAAACCCGGCGATTTCCGCTTCGTCGATGGTGAGGAGGTCATATTCCCTCACAAGGCGGCCGTCGTCGAAGAGACAGACGAGGGGCATCGAGCCGTTGGTGAGAGGGATGAAGCGGAGCGGCCAGATCCAGTGGTACGGGAGGCGGAGGCCTTCGCCGTATTCGTCGAAAAAGGTCGAGACAGGTCCGGTCATATCGACATAATCCTGCATAAAGAAGCAGAATACGGATTCCACGGGGATGTCGTCGCGCCGGATTATTCCGGCCATTTTCGCGGCGCAGCGGCGGCAGTGTCCGCAGTCGACCGAGTAGAAGCAGACTATCTTCCGCCCGGAGCTAACCCCGGTGCTGTCGGCGTATGGACGGAACTCGCCCTCGTTCAAGTCGCCGGATTCGCTCCGGGTCAGACGGAACCAGATGTCGGGAGGATTGACAGCGAGAACGGCTACGGCGACGGCCGCAGAAAGGGCTGCGGCGACACCCGCCCGATGGCGGCGAGTCCATTCCGCGAACCGCCCCGCTCCCCCTTTTCCGACAGAGTCGCCGGTGCTGCGGGCGGCGGGAGACGACCCGGCCGGCCTCTGCGCCGCCGCGAACAACTCAGAGGGACGGATCCACGCGATGGCGAGCAGGACCAGAGCCACGGCGTTCTTCACGAGCGACTGCGCCGGATTCATCTCCACAAGGTTTCCGAAGCAGTGGCAGGACTCCCCGTCACCTACGGTCACGCGCCAGACCAGAAAACCGGAGAAGTCGACAAGAAGAGCGGCGGTAATGCTGTTCACGAAATTGTGCCACCAGCCGCTGACGAGACCCAGCCCGAGAATCATCTCTCC
>CAVIXF010000125.1:0-6520 GCA_963646585.1 Candidatus Gastranaerophilales bacterium HUM_1
CGCGAATTGTTTCAAGAACAGCCATAATTATTTAATTTTTAGTTTATGCGAATTACATCCAACCACAAACGACCGCGACAGGCACAAGCCTGACGGGCAAAATGATATGGGACGCGAAGTTAGTAATTTTCTGTAGAATATTCTATTTTTTTTGAATCGGACCTATAAAATTCACCGAATCGATGCTCGTCGCGGTGCTGTCCTGCGCCACCACGCCGTAACTGTTGAACGGCTTGAAGATGACGGAATTCCGCGCCCGCTGGTCGGACTCCATCCCGTAACCCTGCATAAAGCCGTCCGGAGAATGCATCTTCACATAGCAGTCCGTGTAGATCTTCTCGTTCTTCCTGTCCCAGTAGAGCGTGTCGGTCTCCATAACCTCGCGTTTGATGAGGTTCTTCACCACCACGTTTCCGTAGGCCTCCCAGGACTCCCTGCCGTCCGGATACTTAAGGTGTTTCGCATTGTCTGCGACAATCGAGGTCTCAAGGAGACCTCCGTCTATGTAGCCATAGACGGCGAAACCGTCCGGAAACAGCTGCACGGAAAGCGTGTCGGACTCGTAGCGCTCCATACGCGGGGCCTCCATACGCATCTGGATCTGCCCGTTCTCGGTCTGCACGCTGGTTATGCCGGACGCGGTCTGCACCGGCCTGTCCGAGATTCCCGGCTCATCCGTCAGCGCCGGCTTGCCCTTGCAGGAATAAACGACGAAAGCAACCGCCGAAGCGGTTGCCAGACGTATCGCCGTATTTATGAATCTTTTCAAGCCGCAGTGCACCGGAAACTAATCCTGGGTCCTCACCTGGGTCGTCGCGCTGAGGCCTCCGCAGTTCACGGTGTAGGACTGCCCGTCGAGAACGTCATACATAAACGCCTCCGCCTTCATTGGGAAATACTTGCTGTACTGTGCGATCATATTGTTAGCCTCGGCCGTCAGACTCTCATCCGCAGCCTTCGCCTTCCTCATATAATCGACTGCCACCCAATAAGGTGCGCGGGATTCGATTTCGTTTCCGTGGCATACCTGGGAGCCCCAGACGTTTCCGATGAGCATATAGCACTTGCCGGCGAGAGACGGGTCAAGCCTTGCGGCCTCCTGCGCCGCCTTGACGGCCTTCAGGGAGAGACCGTTCTTGTAGCAGTAGGTGGCGAGTTCGTAGTTGTACGAAGCGTCCGTAGCGTCGTCGGACTCCGGGAACGCGATGGCCTGCTCCATATTGCTTACCGCCGCATCCACATTCCCCTTTGAAGAGTAGAGCCTGAAGAGGTAGTATGATGACTGGAACGAAGGTTCGAGACGGTTCAGAGTGTTCACCGCTTCGAGGAACAGTTCGGTGTCCGTGCCCTCCTCGGTCTTGCTGAGCATATTCACGATGGTCTTCACGAGCGCGAGGTCATCCGGAGCCTCGGCCAGACGCGGGGTGAAAAGCGCCACGAGCTTGTCGCAGGAGGCCACCTTGCTCTGGAGGAAGATGTTCTCGATGTCGTCAGTTACCTGGTCTATGTTCTTTTTGTCATTCTCGTTCTTGACCGGAGTCCTCTCAAGATTCTCGATGGACTTCTCGTACAGAGCTATGACCTGCTCCTCACTGAGTTCGCCGACCTTGTAAAGCTCCACCGCCGCATTGATGTTGAAGAGGTAGATGCTCGGCTTGGTGTTCACTCCGTTCTTCTCGATGATGTCGGAAAGCCCCTCGTAAAGACGCTTGTTGTCGTCCTTCACGTAATTCACCAGATCCAGACCCTTGTTGTTGAGGGCGGTCACAGCATATTTCGGAAAGTACTGCGCCCTCTGGTCGTGAATCATCAGGAGGGAGTCCACGAGAGCGGCCCTGTAAATCGGGTTCTTCGCGTTCTGTGAAATCACGCGGCGGATTATCGCCGTTCCGTTTATGAGCATATTCTGGTTGGCCGAAGGCGGGCAGTACTTGTAGGCCTTCCTCCAGTTCGGAGTCGCGTCATCGTAATTCTTCTGCTTGAAATACTCCTGATAGTAGGAAAGATACTTGATGCAGTCTGCGCTGTCGGCGCCATATTTCCCCTGCGCTGACAGAACCGCCCCGGATGCAGCCAGAGCCGCCACGAACAAAACTATTATTCTTTTCATCTCAATGAATTTTTATTTTCAACAGAGTCAACCTTAAAATAAATCAGTCGTATTTCGGTTTCTGGAACCATATATCGTGGATGTTGAATCCTACGACGAACTTGAAATAATTCTCCGAAATCAGATCCACGCCGCCTGCGGAGCGGGAAGCCCCCCGCCTGCCTATGTCGACCCCGAGCGAAATGCCGTTGTACCAGCGGAAGACCGGAAGGGTCACTCCGAACGTCAGGCCGTAGGAGTCGATGCGCGCGCCGTTCATCTTGAAGTAGTCCTGGTCGTAATAGACCCCTCCACGGTAGGCGCAGCGGCGCATATAGTAGCGTATGTCGTTCCTGTTCGGGACAATCTCGAAACCTGCCCTGAAAGACTGGGAGACCGTCGAAGAGAAGTTCGTCCTGCCGGATGCGGAAAAGCCCTTGCTGTTTTCAAAATTCGATTTCTTCCAGTCGGAGCGCAGGTAGTTGAACTCCAGGCTCCATTTCTCCCCTCCCTTGACGGAGATTCCGACTCCGAGTTCGTCGGCTATTCTCGGCCCCGAGGAGGAGCGGGAGAGCGTGTCGGTGTACGTCATCGACTTGATGGTGTCCACCACGCTCGACTGGCTTCCGTACGCGTAATGCTCGGAGTAGCCGCGCAGCTTTGTTCCGAGCCTGTAAGTCGCCCCGACGGTGATCGATACGTCCTTTCTGAGCTTCTGCTCGTACTGGAGGCCGAACTTGCCGGTGTAGGCGTGGAGGCTCAGTTCGCTGCCGTAATTTATCGACCTGTAGGAGGAGTTCTCGAAAGTCGCGTTTGAAATCCTGTCTATGTTGCCGAAGTAGTAGATGAACTCAGCTCCGACCGAGAACCTTTTCCAGAAAGTCGCCCCCGCCGCCGCGAAAAGCTGATAGAGACTGCCGTCCCCGTAGGAATCGTAGGTTATGTTGCCGCCGGAATGCGCGATCTTCTCCTCGTCGGTCTCCATAGAGGAGAAACTGTAGCCGACGTCGCTGAACGGGCTAAGTCCCACCATAAACGCGGAGGAGCGCCATATCGGTGCGCTTATCACGAAATCGTGCACGTTGAATGTGTTCTTAACGCCCTTCCTGCTCCCCTGTATGTAGATTTTGTTGTCCTCGTAAAGTCCGAAGTCAGCCATAAAGGCGAGGGTGTCGCGGGCTGTGACCGCAGCCGGGTTCGTGATGTTGATGAAGCGCCTGTTCCGCGAGGCTATGCCGACTCCTCCCATACTTCTGGTGTGCGCCGTGCCCTCCTTCGCGACTTCCCCGACCCCGTAGATGGAGTACGGAGAGTAGGAGCCGTAAGTTCCGGTCGTCTTGGTCTGGGCGTACGCCGAAACAGCCGAAACAGCCGAAACAGCCGAAACAAACAATGCCGCCGCAATTATTTTATTGAAATCAATCACCATACCTCACAGCAATTAGGGCTAACCCCATCAAAACGAGATTGCAAACTACAAAGATGGAGTTTTTCATCCTTTTTGCAAAATAAATCGCGTCCCCGCCGGTAAAAATGACCACATTGTCGGGATAACGCGCAAAATAGCCCTCGATTTCAAACATTATACCCGAGACGATTCCGGAGGCTATCGACGACTCCAGCGAAGTCCCCGTCTCCGAAAACTCCTCCGGCGTGTCAAGCAGCGGAAGCGACTTGGAGTACCTGTTCACGGCCTTGAATCTGGCGCGGCAGCCGAGGGATATGTTGCCTCCGGCATATCTCCCCTCCTCGTCCATAAAATCGACCGTCAGTATCGTTCCGAAGTCGAATATGGTGCATCCCCTGCCCTTGAAGAGGTGGCGCGAGGCGATGACGGACGCAGCCCGGTCGGGCGTAAGGAAGTCCGGAACGCCGTTGTCCGCGAGTATCTCCGTATGCCCGGAATCGATGAGTATCAGTTTGTCGCACAGCTGCCGGAATCTGTCGACGTCAGCGGCTGGCAGTTCGCGCACGGTGCATATCACCATCACCTCCGGACGGTTCTTCTCCGCCGTCAAAATGATGAAGCCGGCAATCATCTCCCCCTGGTATCTCAATGTCTTTCCGAGAGTTATCCCGTCCGCCCAGGAGGCCTTCACGGCCGTGTACCCTATGTCAATTACAAGATTCGCCATATTGTATCAAATCAAGTTTCTAAAGTGTTCAAACCCGATCATTTCAACTTTTCGAGCAGGGCGGAGGCGGCGTAAAGGTCGGGGACGGAGCGTGACACCACCCTGAGCCTGTTGTCGTTCTGCTTGAGCTCGAACATCTTCTGATTTTCCGTAAGCCGTTCGAGCACGGTCTGGAAAGTCTTCGACTTATAATATTGAGAGAGAGGGTTGGATATGAAGAAGGCGATCATTATCCCGTTCTTTATTATTATCTTCTCGAAGCCGAGCCTCTCCCCCGTATGCCTGATTCTGACTATTTCAAAAAGGCTCTCAAGCTCCGGAGGCATAGGCCCGAAACGGTCGGCCATCTTCGACTTCATCTTCTCTATCCCCTCGTCCGAAGAAAGAGAGTCGAGTTCCTTGTATATCCTTATCTTTTCGGTCGTTATGTTTATGTAGCTGTCCGGAATCAAGGCCGGCTGGTCGGTCTCTATCGTGCAGTCCGCGACATATGACTCGCTGACGTTACGCGAGGCGAGTCCGGTCTCCACGCCCAGCTCCTCCATCGCCTCGGCGAGAATCTTCTGGTAGGTCTCGAAGCCCATATCGGTGATGAACCCGCTCTGTTCCGCTCCGAGAAGGTTGCCCGCACCACGGATGTCGAGATCCTGCATCGCTATGTTGAACCCGCTGCCGAGGTCGGAAAAGGACTCTATCGCCTTCAGCCTGCGGCGGGCATCCTCGGTTATGGAGACGAGCGGAGGAACGATGAGGTAGCAGAAGGCGCGGCGGTTGGAGCGCCCGACCCTTCCGCGCAGCTGGTGCAGGTCGCTCAGGCCTATGTTCTGCGCCTGGTTTATTATTATTGTGTTGGCGTTCGGGATGTCGAGACCGTTCTCGATGATGGTGGTGCAGAGCAGCATATCGTAGTCCCCGGCCATAAAGTCGAGTATCCTGTCCTCCAGCTGCTTGGACTCCATCTGGCCGTGCGCGACGCAGATTTTCATATCAGGGACGAGCCTGTGGAGTATCTCGTAGATGGACTGGAGCTCCTCGACCTTGTTGTGGAGGAAGAACAGCTGCCCTCCCCTGTTGAGCTCGTAGTTTATTATCTTCCTTATCTCGTCGCCGTCGAAGAGCATTATCTCCGTCTGCACCGGAATCCTGTTGGGCGGAGGCGTGGATATTATAGAAAGGTCGCGGGCGCCTAAAAGCGAGAACTGGAGCGTCCTCGGGATAGGCGTGGCCGTTAGGGTGAGAGTGTCGACCGACTCCTTCATCTGGCGCAGCTTCTCCTTCGCCCCCACACCGAACTTCTGCTCCTCGTCGATGATGAGCAGGCCCAGGTCCCTGAACTCGAACGAAGAGCCGAGAATCTTGTGGGTTCCGATGAGTATGTCTATCCCGCCGCTCTTGAGCTTCTGACGTATGTCGCTGATTTCCTTCGCGGTGCGCAGACGGCTGACGAAGTCAATGTTGCAGGGGAAGTCCTTGAGACGGGAGGTGAAAGTCCTGTAGTGCTGGAGCGCGAGAATGGTCGTCGGCACGAGAACCGCCACCTGCTTTCCGTCCGTGACGGCCTTGAACGCGGCCCTTATCGCCACCTCGGTCTTGCCGAAGCCCACGTCTCCGCAGACGAGCCTGTCCATCGGGCAGCTGTCCTCCATATCCCTCTTCACCGCCTGCACGGCCTTCTCCTGGTCGGGAGTGTCCTCGTACATAAATGAAGACTCAAGCTCCGTCTGGAGGAATGTGTCAGGAGAGAATGCGAAACCCTTTGAGGCTCTGCGCCTTGCATAGAGCTTTATCAGATCCTTGGCTATGTCCTTGACCTTTGATTTGGCGTTGGACTTAAGGGTCTGCCAGGTCTTGGAGCCGAGCTTGTATATCTTCGGAGGCTCGCCGTCCTTGGAACGGTAGCGGGAGATCTTGTGCAGGGCGTGGACGGAGACGAAGACCACGTCGTTGTCCTTGTAGATGAGTTTCACCACCTCGTGTACGCGCCCCTTGTCGTCCTTCATCCGAACAAGCCCGCCGAACACCCCGACGCCGTAGTCGATGTGGACGATGTAATCCCCTATCGAGAATGACGTCAGATCGTTGATCGTCAGCTGCTCGCTCTTCTCCACGGTGCGGCGGAGGCTGACCCTGTGGAAGCGGTCGAAAATCTCGTGGTCGGTGTAGACGCAGACCTTGTCCTCGTTGTCTATGAATCCGGCGTGCACGGTGCGCGACGGGACGAACTCCGGAAGGTATCCCTCGTTCTGAATCAGTATGCTCTCAAGCCGTTCGAGCTGCGACTTCTTCTCCCCTAAGA
>CAVIXF010000126.1:0-6518 GCA_963646585.1 Candidatus Gastranaerophilales bacterium HUM_1
CGAGCTGGGTTCAGAACGTCGTGAGACAGTTCGGTCTCTATCTGTTGTGGGCGCAGGAAGTCTGCGGAGGTCTGACCTTAGTACGAGAGGACCGGGTTGGACGAACCTCTGGTTTACCGGTTGTGACGCCAGTTGCACCGCCGGGTATCCACGTTCGGTCAGGATAAGCGCTGAAAGCATCTAAGCGCGAAGCCGTCTCCAAGATGAGACTTCCATTGAGGGTCGTGGGAGACTACCACGTCGATAGGCGGGAAGTGTAAAGGCAGCGATGCCAAAGCTGACCCGTACTAATTGCCCGAAACCTTTACGAGAATGGACTTTGCCTCTGCGCTTATGCGCTTCTTCCGAGATTTCGGTTTTTCCCGAAAGATGAAGAAGCATCTCTCTCAAGACATACTGTGGCGGTTAAAGCGCCGGGGCACCACCTCATCCCATTCCGAACTGAGAAGTTAAGCCCGGCCGCGCCGATGGTACTGCACCACAATGTGGGAGAGTAGGTCGTCGCCACGCTTTTACGGGACACCCGGTTGAGAAATCAGCCGGGTGTCTTTTTTGTGTCTGCGGCCTGTTCTCCGGGCGCGTCAGAACAGTTTCTTCCTGCTGACGGTGGCCACGAAATCCTTCAGATAGAACGGCTCGAAGTAGGCGACGTCTCTGAACCGTTTTGCTTTCAGTTCGCGGACGGCGGGTTCGAGCATAGCCGAGGCCTTGGGATATGTCTGGAGGAAATGAGCGTTCGGATGGGTGATCGCGCCCTCGCATTTCCCGGCTCCGTCGCCGATGAAAAGCACCGGCCCCTGTTCGAGAATGTCGCCGAAACTGCCCTCGTCAATCACTTTCGCCTCGGTCGGGGAAAGCCGCCCGCCGTTTCCGTCGAAGACGGCGGTGTAGACTTCCATCCTGCGTGCGTCAAGCATCGGGACTATGTGTTTCGGGACCCCGTCTCCCGGCAGGACGCTGCCGTCCGTCCGCGAACTGGAAGAAAGACGGTTCTCGGCGGGGAGTCCGCTTTCTTCGCCGGCGGACGGCGTACCGCCCTCACCGCAGAATTTAAGAGCCTGATTGACGAGGACTTCGAGCGTGCCGACGCCCAGCAGCGGAATGCCCGCCCCGAAACACAGCCCTTTCGCCGTAGAGACCCCGACCCTCAGCCCGGTGTACGAGCCCGGACCCTCGCTGACGCACACCGCCGAGCAGTCTTTCAGGGTACATCCCCTTTCCTTCAGAATCTCATCGATGAACACGGCCGTGAGCGATGCGTGCGAGTGATTTTCCGCGCTCTCCCTGTAGCAGACGATTTTCCCGTCTTCGGCCAGCGCGGCGGAGCATAGGTTCGTGGATGTCTCAATCAGTATTATTCTTTCCATATTGACATATTCAAATCCCCTGGTTCGAGAAGAAAAGTTCCTTCAGATAGGGGAATATCGCGTGGGAGATCGACTCCAGCGGCCCGTAGAACGTCGTCGAGGCCAGATAGTCCGCCTTCACGAATGAGAATGTCCCGTTCAGGGCGTCGAAAACAAGGAGCGCTATGCACAGAATCAGCAGGCATTCCACCATAGCGAGCATCGCCCCGAGCAGGCGGTTCAGCCATCCGAGCATCGCGACCTTGATGATCTTCTCCAGAATCTTGCCGGCCAGCGTCAGCACGAGCACCGTGACGCAGAAAATCAGCACGAACGCGACGATTTTCAGCCCGGCCTCGTCGATGGATGCCCATTCCTTCAGCCACCGGCTCACCGGGAGCGAGAACCCCGCAGCCAGCCAAAGGCCGAGGCACAGCGCCACGAGCGACACCACCTGCGAGATGAACCCCTTTTTCAGCCCGACGCACAATGCGGTCAGAAAGCAGATCAGAACCGTTATGTCGAATATGCCCATTTTCATCTTCCCAGTCAGTCGTGTGCGCCCGGTGCATCCCTTCATCGGATCGTAGACTGAAAATCCCCGCAAAAATAATCATTTTGCAAAAACTTCACAATTCATTATCTTTGCCGATTCAAAAACAAAGGAAACGATATGAAGTTCAAGGAATATAAAGGGCTGAATCTTGTCGAGGTCGGAAACGAGGTTCTCGAAAGATGGAAGGCCAACCGCGCCTTCGAGAAGTCATTGGAGCTGCGTGAGGGCGCTCCGGAGTTCGTGTTCTTCGAGGGGCCGCCTTCTGCCAACGGAATGCCTGGCATACACCACGTTATGGCCCGTTCGATCAAGGACTCCATCTGCCGCTACAAGACTCAGAGCGGCTTCAAGGTGAGGCGCCGCGCCGGCTGGGACACCCACGGGCTTCCGGTGGAGCTTGGCGTGGAGAAGAAGCTCGGAATCACCAAGGAGGACATAGGGACGAAGATTTCCGTCGAGGAGTACAACGACACCTGCCGCCGGGAGGTGATGAAATATACGAAGGAGTGGATGTCGCTGACCGAGAGAATCGGCTATTGGGTGGATATGAACGACCCGTACATCACCTACGACAACCGCTACATCGAGACGCTGTGGTATCTTCTCAAGGACATCTACGGCAAGGGGCTGCTCTACAAGGGCTACTCCATCCAGCCGTACTCTCCTGCGGCGGGCACCGGACTGAGCTCCCACGAGCTGAACCAGCCGGGATGCTACCGGGACGTGAAGGACACGACGGCGACGGTGCAGTTCGAGGTCATCAAGGACGAGAAGTCCCAGATTCTCTTCGGCTGCGAGACTGTCCCTGTCTATTTCCTCGCGTGGACGACGACTCCGTGGACTCTGCCTTCCAACACGGCGCTCTGCGTAGGCCCGGACATAGACTATGTGAGGGTGAAGTCCTTCAATCCATACTCCGGAAAGCAGGCCATCTATGTCGTGGCCAAGGCTCTCGTCGGCGGATGGTTCAATCCCAAGGCGGCTGAGCTTTCTCTCGAAGACTACAAACCTGGCGACAAGCTCGTCCCGTTCAAGATTCTTGACGGCGAGTTCAAGGGACGCGAACTGCTCGGCATAAAGTATCACCAGCTCATCCCTTGGTTCAAACCGGAGACCGACGGGGCGTTCCGCGTGATCGGCGGGGACTATGTCACCGTCGAGGAGGGCACCACCGGCATCGTCCACATAGCCCCGACTTTCGGAGCGGACGACAACCGTGTCGCGAAGCAGGCGGGAGTGCCGCCGATTATGGTTCTTGACCGCAACGGCGACCGCTGTGCGCAGGTCGACCGCCGGGGGAGATTCTTCCGTATGGAGGATATGGATCCGGAATATGCCGGGAAATATATCTCTCCGGGCTATGCCGAGTGGGCGGGAAGATATGTCAAGAACGCATACGACTCCTCCCTCGCCCCTGACGCTCCGACCCTTGACGTCGACATCTGTATGATGCTCAAGTCCCAGGGCAAGGCGTTCAAGATAGAGAAACATATCCACACCTATCCGCACTGCTGGAGAACCGACAAGCCGGTGCTCTACTATCCGCTGAACTCGTGGTTCATCAAGACTACCGCCGTGAGGGACAGGATGATGGAGCTGAACGACACAATCGCGTGGAAGCCAGAATCGACAGGCACGGGGCGCTTCGGCAAGTGGCTTGAGAACATCCAGGACTGGAACCTCAGCCGCAGCCGCTATTGGGGGACACCTCTCCCGATATGGCGCAGCGAGGACGGAAAGGAGGAGAAGTGCATAGGCTCCGTGAAGGAACTCTACGCTGAAATCGAGAAGGCCGTCGCCGCCGGGATAATGAACTCCAATCCTCTGAAGGAGAAAGGGTTCGTTCCGGAGGATATGTCAAAAGAGAACTATGACAGAATCGACCTTCATCGGCCGTATGTCGACAACATATTCCTCGTCTCCCCGTCGGGAAAGAAGATGGCCCGCGAGACAGACCTCATCGACGTCTGGTTCGATTCCGGAGCTATGCCGTATGCCCAGGAGGGGCTGCGCAATCTCGGAAGCAGGGACTTCGGATGCACGGCCGACTTCATCGCGGAGGGGGTCGACCAGACGAGGGGATGGTTCTACACGCTCCACGCCATTCATACGATGGTGAGCGACTCCTGCGCGTTCAAGCGCGTGATTTCCAACGGACTGGTGCTCGACAAGGACGGCAACAAAATGAGCAAGAGGCTCGGCAACGCCGTCGATCCTTTCGGACAGCTCGACAAATACGGCGCTGACGCCCTGCGCTGGTATATGCTCACGAACTCCCAGCCTTGGGACAATCTCCGCTTCGACGAAGCTGGTGTCGATGAGGTGCGCAGAAAATTCTTCGGGACTCTCTACAACACATATTCCTTCTTCGCGCTCTATGCGAATGTCGACGGCTTCGACCCGTCTTCGGAGGCTGTGCCTTACTCGGCCCGTCCGGAGCTTGACAGATGGATAATCTCACTGCTCAACACTCTCGTGAAGAATGTCGTGGCGGCTTACGAGGACTATGACGTGACACAGGCCGGCCGTCTGATTCAGGAATTCGTCTGCGACCACCTGAGCAACTGGTATGTGCGTCTCGGCAGGAAGCGTTTCTGGGGAGGGACGATGGACGCGGACAAGCTGTCTGCATATCAGACTCTTCACGAGGTTCTTCTTTCCGTCTCAAAGCTCGCCGCCCCGATAGCTCCGTTCTTCATGGACCGGCTCTATCTCGACCTGACGGGCGGAGAGACCGGGGAGTTCCGTTCGGTTCACTATGTTCCTATGCCTCAGTACAATGAATCCGTAGTTGACAGGGATCTTGAGGAGAGGATGGAACTCGCGCAGAGGGCGTCGTCGATGGTGCTCGCTCTCCGGCGCAAGGTGAACATCAAGGTCCGGCAGCCGCTCTCCAAGCTCATCATCCCAGTCCTGAGCGACAAGGTAAAGGAGCAGCTTGAAAAGGTGAAGCCTCTGCTTCTGGGGGAGGTGAACGTGAAGGAGGCGGAGTTCATCCACGACACCGCCGGCGTCATAACGAAGAAGATAAAGCCGAACTTCAAGACTCTCGGCAAGATTTACGGGAAGCAGATGAAGGAGATCGCGGCGGCGTTTCCGCAGCTTTCTCAGGAGGCCATAGCGGCGATAGAGTCGTCGGACGAATATACCCTCAGCCTTCCTTCGGGCGACGTCGTCTTGAAGAAGGGGGATTATGAAATCACTTCCGAGGATATGCCGGGCTGGCTTGTCGCGAGCGACGGCCCGCTCACGCTCGCGCTCGACATAACCGTCACCGACGAACTCCGGCGCGAGGGCACGGCCCGCGAACTCATAAACAGGATTCAGAATCTCCGCAAGGACAATGGGTTCGAGGTCACGGACAGGGTCCGCGTCGGCATATTCACCGATGTTCCGGAGTACAAATCCGAAATAGGCGATGCTCTCGCGGTGTTCGCGGATTATGTCGGGGCGCAGACGCTTGCGGTCAGCGTGTCGATGTGCGACGCTCCGTCCGGCTCCGACGTGGAGTGGGGCGACGGCACGGTGAACATCAGCGTCGAGAAGGTCGTGATGAACTGAAACTTTAATATAAAGTCATCAAACTAAAACTTCAATATTATGGCAGAAGAAAAGAAAACCAATGCGTCAGAAGTGCAGCAGGTTCGTTATAGCGATGAGGAACTGCAGGAGTTCAAGCAGATAATTCTTGATATGCTCGCGAAGGCGAAGGATGAGTACAACTCTCTGCGCGCCGTCGTGACGCACTCTTCAAGCAACGACATCGGCGACACCTCGCCTACGTTCAAGGGTCTGGAGGAGGGCGCGACCTCGCTTTCCAAGGAGGAGGCCGGCCAGCTCGCCCAGAGGCAGTACAAGTTCATACAGAACCTTGAGGCCGCGCTCGCCCGCATAGAGAACAAGACTTACGGCGTCTGCCGCGTCACCGGGAAGCTCATCCCGAAGGAGAGGCTGCGTCTCGTGCCGCACGCCACTCTGACCGTCGAGGCCAAGGAGATGCTGAACAAGAACAACAAGTAGATGGCGGGGAGGAAGCTTTCCAAAGGCGGGTGGCTCATCATTCTGGGCACCGTCCTTGTCATCATAGACCAGCTGGTCAAAATACTCGTCAAGACGAATATGTCTCTTGGCGAGCATTTTGACGTGTTCGGCGACTGGTTCAAGATCTATTTCATCGAGAACGAGGGTATGGCGTTCGGAATGAAGTTCGGCGGCTGGTTCGGCAAGCTGCTCCTCTCGCTGTTCAGAATCGTGCTGTTCAGCGTCCTTGTCTGGTGGATAGACAGGCTATGTCGCAAGCCGTCCACCCCGACTGGCGTGCTGGTGGGGCTTACGCTCATAACCGCCGGGGCTCTCGGGAACATCTTCGACTGTTTCTTCTACGGGCTCATCTTCTCTGAGTCAACGCCCTACGCCGTGGCCTCGTTCGGAGGGCATTACGCTCCGTTCCTTTTCGGAAAGGTGGTGGATATGTTCTATTTCCCGCTCATAGACACGACCTGGCCCGACTGGCTGCCGTGGATAGGCGGCCGCCCTCTGAAGTTCTTCGAACCGGTGTTCAATTTCGCCGACAGCTGCGTGACGGTGGGCACGTTCTACCTGATTCTCTTCCAGTA
>CAVIXF010000127.1:0-6360 GCA_963646585.1 Candidatus Gastranaerophilales bacterium HUM_1
ACGGAGAACAAAGCACTTTGACTCTCGACCAGTTCCAGGATTATGTGAAAACTAAACCGGCAAGTGCCGCAGTTCATCAAGTGTCCGCCATCTGCATTATTCCATCATCCGATGTGGTGCTTTCACAGCGACATATCACCCACCTGCCTGTATATCGTCTTCGTGCGGCCTGCGGGTATTTCGATGAAAGCGGCAGCCTCCCGGATGAGGAAGCCGAGGGTTGGATTGATGTCAGCGCACAAATGAGCCGACTGGATGAGAATATGTTCATCGTTCACGCAGAAGGCCGGTCAATGGAGCCGACGATTCACGATGGAGATCTCTGTGTATTCCGTTCCCCTGTAGTCGGTTCCCGCCAAGGGAAGATAGTCCTCGTCAAAGCCACGGACAATAATGATCCTGAAGCATCCAGCTTCACCATCAAGAAATACTCAAGCAGGAAATCAGCAGATGAGGATGGTGTATGGCATCATACTCACATCACTCTCTCCCCTTTGAACCCTGAATTTCAGCCAATAGAATTGGACGAGGACGATGCGGAGGAAGGCGAGTTCGGAGTATATGGCGAATTGGTGAAGGTGCTGGATAATACAAATTTATGACGATGACCGACAATAAGCATAATCTTCAGCCTCTCGACGAGTACATCCGTCAGAGTGAGCCGGATCGGCGGGAACGCGGAGAGACGTGGCGCGTGGCCATCGGCCTGCAGCAGGTGGACGGGCTGAGCACTTCGGACTATCTGCTTGACACGGCACGGCAGCATATCGACGGAGAAATAAGCATCAGCGAGGCCAAGGCGCTGATTGATTCATACTATCAGTCTGCATCCAGCCGCCACGAAGTGGAGAACGGCAGGACGGAGGAGGCGGACAAGGTCTCCGCCCGCATAGCGGAGATTCTTTCAGAGAAGACATTCAATTTCTCTCCCGCTCAGTTGACTTCCATTCACAGACGGCTGTTTGAAGGCATATACAAGCTGGCCGGGCGCATCCGCGACTACAATATCACAAAAAATGAATGGGTGCTTGGCGGTGAAACCATCTACTATGCAAGTTACGACACCATAAGCGAGACACTGGAATACGACCTGCGGACGGAACGGGAATTTTCATATGCCGGTATGCCTGTAGATGACGCCATCCGTCACCTGATGCGTTTCTGCGCAAACCTCTGGCAGATACACGCCTTCTGCGAGGGCAATACCCGAACGACGGCCGTTTTTATGATAAAGTACCTCCGGACTCTTGGCTTCAATGTGGTGAACGATATGTTCGCCCACAATTCCTGGTATTTCCGGAACGCTCTGGTAAGGGCGAATTACAGCAATATCCAGAAAGGAATAACGGAGACAACCATATATCTTGAGCGTTTTTTCCGCAGTATGCTGCTTGGTGAGGAGCATACCTTCCGGAACCGCGAATTGCATATAGACTGGAAGGAATCTGACAGTCAGGATGCCGTTCAAAGTGCAAATTCTGCACTTAATGTACTTCCAAAGTGCAATTTTTGCACTTTGGAAGAGGTGCTTCAGGAAAAAGGCATACTGAAACGTACAGGCGGCAAGCGCGGCGGCAAGTGGGAGATCATCACAGACTGACCCAAGAAGATGTTTATACCGGACAAGACGACGGCTCCGTTGAGCCGGGACATCGAAGACTACCCGGACGGGATAGTCCTCAATGTCGATAAACCGTACCGCTGGACTTCGGCGGACGTCATACGCAAGGTCAAATGGCTCGCGTGCAGGCATTTCGGAAAGAAGAACCTGAAAGTGGGCCACGCCGGGACGCTCGACCCGCTCGCCACCGGTGTGCTGCTCGTGTGCATAGGCAACGCCACAAAAAGGGCGGAGCAGCTTCAGGCCTATGTCAAGGAGTACGTCGCCGGCATATCGTTCGGGGCGACGACCCCCTCTTATGACCTCGAAAAGGACATCGACCGCCGTTTCCCGACGGACGGCGTCACGGAAGACTCCGTCCGGGAGGCTCTCAAAGGCTTTCTCGGCGAGCAGGAACAGGTCGCTCCCCTTTTCAGCGCCAAGTCGGTTGACGGGGTCCGCGCCTACGAACTCGCCCGCAGACTCTACCGGCGTCAGACGGCCGCGGACCGCCCTGCGGCCGCCACGGGCGGCACTGAAGAACACTCAGCGAACAGTTCGGAGGGCTTTTCCCCGGACGGATTCCTTCCGGCCTCACAGTTCGACTCCGATGCCGCCGAACTGCTCCGCACCGCCCGCATCCGCATCGACAGCCTTGAACTTCTGTACTTCAGTCCCGACGGCACTCCCAAACACGCCCCGTCTATGTCTCCCGACTACAGCGGAATGAGCGAAGAGGAAATCGCCCGCGCCAGAGAGAAGGACAGCCGCATCAACATCACCGACGTCACTCCCCTCCACCTCCCGCTTGCCGAAGTGCGCATCACCTGCAGCAAAGGCACATACATCCGCGCTTTCGCCCGCGACCTCGGAGAATCCCTCGGCTCCGGAGCCTTCCTCAGCCACCTCACCCGCTCCCGCAGCGGCGACCACCCCCTCTCGCAGTCCCTCTCCATCTCCCAGGTCACCGCACTGTTTCAAACGAAAGAGCAGCACCCCGCCCGAACTGTCTGACACAGAGAGGCCTGCCAGTCGCTTATGCATATTTATGAATTACAGGCAATAAAATCGACACAAGACAAAAATTTGTTTCCTATAGGAAATAAATCTACATTCGCATCGAGTTAGGCAACCTCGTCCTCATCGCAGTTATGAATCAACTTAAACTCCATAGACTGCTTCGCGAGCTGACCCCGGAAATCAGGGCATATCTCTTCCCGGGGATGCCCGCCGGAGAACCGCGTCCGGAAGAAGCAGGAGAGAAGTGTCATTATGTCGGAACGCCGTTATTCTGTGAAACGAATATGGCGTTCGAGGAATCGGAACTGGAGCCGGAGATGAAAACGGCCCGCAAAAGGTCTCTCGGCATCTTCGGACGGGCCTCCAAAATGGAAGCAGCCGGCATCCCCGGACCTGCCGCCGCCATCCCGGAGGAAGAACAGCTGGATCCGCGCACGGAGCAGATTCTTGCCGAAATCCGCCGTCTTCAGGAGAAATATGACGTCAGCATCGACGAACTGGAGATTTTGCTTGGTTATACCGTGCAGCTGAGCCAGCTCCGCATTATGCGCAGCGGCAAGATTTACCTCTCCGCCTACGACAACACGGAGGTGAAAATGCCCAATGTGGCCAAGTCGCTGTATTTCCTGTACCTCCGCCATCCGGAAGGCCTGCGCTTCAAGGAGGTCGCCGACCACAAAGAGGAACTTGTCCGCATCTATGGCAGCATCACCGGCCGTGACGAGACGGAGGAAATAGAAAAGAGCATTGACCTCCTGGCTGACCCTTTCAGCAATGCTCTCAACGTAAATGCCTCCCGTATCAAGACGGCCTTCCGCAATGCGGTGAGCGACCGCGTCGCCCGTTTCTATTACATCAACGGTGCCGCCGGTGATGTGAAAAAGGTCCCGCTGGACCGGGACCTTGTCATCTGGGAGTACTAATCTTCATCGAAGAGGTCGTTCATAGCCGCAGGGGCGGGAGCCTCTGCGCACAGCGCGGCGAATTTTCGCCCGGCCTTGCGGAAGCGGACGGACATCTCACATACGCCGGAAGCGGTGGCCTCGAAGTTCAGGGCGTTGTCGATGTTCAGGTCCCTTGCCACTTCCACGGCATCCTGATTGGCGCCGATGTAGGCGAAGGTCCAGCCTTTCCCGCGCAGGCGGTTCACCAGGTTTTTCACGGTCTTGCCGGAGTATTCTTCTGAGGCGTTCTCATAACCGTCCGTGATGACGGTGGCCATCACGCGGTCGTCCTCGTGAATCAGACCTTCCAGCTCATTCAGGGTCTTTCCCATAGCGTCATACAGGGGCGTGCAGCCGCCTGGACGGTAGTCGTTGCCGGTGAAGTCTTCCACCTTCTCGACAGCTACGCGGTCGCGGCGGGTCTTCACGCCGCCGATGCCGTTGCCCTCAAAGGTGACGATGGTCACGTAGTGCTGCTGATCCGGAAACTCTTCGTGGCTCTTGCGGATACCGGAGAGCACTTCGTTGATACCGGACAGGGCCTGGTCGTAGATGGCGGTCATACTGCCGCTCTCGTCAAGGATGATTACGTTGTAGATGTTCATAGTGCGTTGTGTTTGTTGATTTACGGTGCGAAAGTACAGCCTTCGCGCGCCTGGAAGAAACAGATGAAAGCCTTTCACGTATTCGACGGGAAAATCAGAATAATGTTAATGGCCATTTATATAAATAACCATTAACATTATGCGGCTCCTCACAGAAGGATGAACGGGCTGCAGGCTACATATCCTCCAGCGACAGTGCCTGCAAAGAAAAAGAATATTTCCCGAAATCAGATTTTCGGAGAGCCGCGACCTTTGCCTCAAGCGCACGGAGATTTATCTTCTCGGGGTTGCGCTTTATTTCGGCGGCCACTGCCGTGTGGTTGAATTCATTGAGCGCAATCAGATCTATCTCGTTGTCCCCCCTTCGATCCCACCAGTTGCCGACCTGCGTGTACAGCCCGCTCTCAAAGATCTTCGACTGAAAGTATTGTTCGAGAGTCCGGCCGCTGAACTGCTCGTAGTTATCTGCGATGTTGCTGCGGACCAGTCCCAGTTGCTTGCGTTCAATCAATGACTGACAGGGGCGGATGAAGCGGAACCAGAAACGGAGAAAGCGGTCTGAAATCTCGTATGCGGAAACTTTGCCGGCAGGCTTTGACAGAAGCGGCTTAATCCGGGAAATCATATTGTAGTTCTTCTCCAGATTCTGAAGATACACTCCCGTATCCTTCTGCATCGCGCCGTCAATGTCTCCGCGCCGCGTCATTCCGTTCGCAATCATCTGAAGCACAGAAAAATATGTCACGCCTTCCTCTCCGAACTCCTGATTTACCATATCCCTCCCCTCCGTAAGAAAATAGGAATCCTGACGACATACATAGTCGAGCATCCCGTCCTTCGTATAGCATTGTGCATCCATCAGAAGCTCAACATACTTCGCCACTCCTCCGGTTATCATATAAAGACACAGCAAATCCTCATTTCCGTAGTCCGGAGAATGTTCGGCAAGTATCTCCTTCAACACATCGGTCCTGAACGGGCTCAAGGTGAACTTTGAAGTCGGCCTTCCATACAAAGGCTCATTCTTGTCTTCAAAAATCCGTTTCATCAGCGACTGTATGCTGCCTACAACTATCAGATTCAGTTTCGACTCCCTGTGATACCTGTCCCACAAATCCTGAATCTCACTGAAAATCGCCGGATTTATTTTATACAAGGTCTGAAACTCGTCAAACACTACGGTAAAATGACGATTCATCGACTCCCGCATTATGACTTCAAACAAATCGCGGAAATATGTCAGCTCGCCATAAATCTGTATCCCCAACTGTTCTTCGAGACTGCGCTGAAACTTACGGCACAGTACGGCCTCGCTGTCCCGGGAAACAAAAAGGTATGCAGAAGCCTTGCCTTCCAATGCCTTGGCTATCAGCGATGTCTTCCCGACACGCCGCCGTCCCATAAGAACCGTAAACGTGGCCGTCCTCTCCGCCTGAGCCTCATTCTCCAGAAGAATCCGGATTTCATCTTCCCTGTCGTAAAACCGCATAATGTAAACCGTTATTTATATAAATGGTCATTAACATTGTGCAATACTACGCAGAATTATCTTCAGATGCAAATTTTCCTCACTTATTTCTGAACATTCCGCCAAGTCGGAGTATTGCATAACCGCAACCTTTCACTGATTTTTTCTGCCCGAGGCGCTGACGGGAGCCGGTGAACGATGTCACGCGCCGAGAAGCCCCTGACGGCTGAGCCAGAGAAGGAAGAACTTGTCATAGACGGAATATGCGCCCCTGTCATTGGTTATGAAGTCCCTGTCAAGCAATGACTTCACTGCGGAAGACACGCTGCTTGGAGAAACAAGTCCATACTTTCTTATGAAACCGCTGCCGGTGACTTCCCGGGCGCTTCTTTCCGAAGCTATCGCAAGAAAAACATCACGCTGCTTCACGGGCATCTGATAGAGAAGCGACTCATATGTGTCAGAAGAAAGCCTCACGATAAAATCGACGGCATCCTCAATCATACCGACACCGCATACCCCGCCCTTCTCGGTCCGTGAAAAAAGGACATTGAGAGTACGGTGTATGTAGCTGGTCACTGCGTCAAAACGGTCATACAGCACGGAGACGACCTCCGGTTCCATCGCTTTCCCGTTTTCAGAGAACTTCGCCACCGCGAAATCAGTATATTTCTGAAGCGGCAGAGGGCTGAGGTTCATTATCATCACGCTCTGGTAGAACGG
>CAVIXF010000128.1:0-4215 GCA_963646585.1 Candidatus Gastranaerophilales bacterium HUM_1
TCAAGGCAAATGTACGAAAGAGAAGCAATAAATGCAATTCGGATGGATAGTCATTATCAAGTTTCAGCAATTTCAAAAGTGAAACCGACTATCCATTTCAGCCCCAATGCGGCAAACTGTGATTATAATATTTTGATTGTGAGATAATTATAAAGGAATTATGGCTGATTTAACGAGGAGGAGTATTAAGCCGTCATTGAAATATTATTGATTGATTTTCAATAATTTATGATTGAAGCACCGGATAGTCCCGGTGCTTTTTTCGTGCCGGAAACGCCCCATTCCCGGGCTGAAAACAGGCTCAAACTACCCCAATACATCCCAATGAAACGGCAAATCCAGCAGCTCAACGTCCTGAATCTCGAAAATTTTGCAGCAAATGTAGGGAACGATTTCGTAGAAATTCTGAACGTATTCATTCCGGGAATTTTTTATATTTGCAACATTATTTCCCATTTGGTGCATAAAGTGCAAACACATAAACACCATCTGGTGTAAAATATTCATAAATATAAAACCCATTCGGTGGTTCTCATCTATATGAAACGGAAGATTTACAATAGTTTACTTGACTGGAAAAACAATCGGGCTGACAAAGAGGCTATCCTGATTGACGGAGCAAGGCGTGTAGGCAAAAGTTATATAGTTGAGGAATTCGCCCGGAATGAATACAAATCATATATCCTCATCAATTTCGCCCGGATGACTTTAGAGATGAGGGAAATATTTGACAACTACCTCCCGGATCCGGACGCACTTTTTACCCGTTTGCAACTTTGGGCGGGGAAAAAACTGTTCGAGAAGGAGTCCCTGATTATTTTTGATGAGGTTCAGAGATATCCCAAAGCACGCGAGGCCATCAAATGGCTTGTCGAAGACGGACGCTATCACTACATCGAAACAGGCTCGCTTGTAAGCATAAGAAAAAATGTAACAGGCATCACTATTCCGTCTGAAGAAGCCCACATTGATATGTTCCCAATGGATTTTGAAGAATTTCTATGGGCCATTGGAGAAGATATGCTGGCGCCGTTTATTGCAGAATGTGCTGAGAAGAAGGTTCCGCTGGGACAGGCGCTTCACCGAAAAGCGATGGATTGTCTGCGCTTATATATGGTCGTCGGAGGAATGCCACAGGCAGTCTTGGAATATCTGAATACCAAAGATTTCGACAAGGTGGATCACATAAAACGCAATATACTGAAACTCTACAGAAACGACATCTGTCAATACGCCGGTGATGACGCGCCAAAGGTTACTATGATATACGACTCTGTGCCAAGTCAGCTTCAAAGGCACGAAAAAAGATTCCGGATAGGTCAGGTCAAGAAAGGCGCCAGGGGAAGGGATTTCTCAAACGCATTCTTCTGGCTGGATGAAGCGAGAGTCGTAAACCCCTGCTATGCCGCCACGGAACCAAGTATCGGTCTGAAACTTAATAAGGACGACGCAAAATATAAACTATATTTCGGTGACACGGGGCTGCTGATTTCGCACGCTTTTGACGAGTCGGCAATACGCAGTGAGGAAATTTACCGGAAACTGATTCTGGACAAACTGGAGATCAACAAAGGAATGCTGGTGGAGAATCTTGTGGCACAAATGCTTAAGGCTGCCGACTGCCAGTTGTATTATTATTCCAAGACCGACCACAAGAACTATGAAAACAACATTGAGATAGACTTTCTTGTCCGCAAGCCGATTGTTACAAGCCGACACAATATATGCCCGATAGAGGTGAAATCCACACAGAGATATACGACCTCTTCATTGGATAAGTTCAGAAAGAAATTCGGTCAATATCTCCATACCTCCTATATACTTCATAGCGGAGACCTAAAAGTTGAAGACCATGTTGTATATCTGCCTCTGTATATGGCCTATCTGACAGGACGAATCCTGTAAAATATATTCCCATCAGGATTTTCGCCAAGGAAAATACGGAAAACCAACAATATAGATATCACTCACAAACTACAACCCCGATGTCAGGCCGCATATTATCAAATTGTGAAAAGTTCCGACAGTCAGTAACACGCGGAGGCATCCAAGTTTCGTTTCATTCGCAGCCTTTATTCACCGAATATTTTACGGCGAATATATCGGCTATTCACCGAAAATTTCATAGCTTTGTTGAAAATCTACGAATATGTATCTGCATCAAAGGAAAAACTGGTGGAACTTCGATTTCGACAAAGAGGCGGTTATGAATAGGCTAGGCACAGTCAGGGCTATGCAAGGACAGATGCTCGGCCGTATGACTTCGCTTGGTTTTGATTTTCAGGATGAAGCAATGCTTGCCACGATGTCATTGGAACTTGTGCGATCCAGTGAGATTGAGGGTGAGGCTCTCAATATGACAGAAGTCCGTTCGTCCATTGCCAGGCGTCTAGGCATTGAGACAGCCGGGCTTGTTTCTACTTCAAGATATGTTGATGGTATAGTCGAGATGCTTATGGATGCGACCCAGCATTATGACGAGCCGCTGTCTGACGATCGTCTTTTCGGGTGGCATAATGTATTGTTCCCGACAGGAAGAAGTGGTCTGTATGCTATCGAAGTGGGCAAATATCGCACCGGGGAGATGCAGGTGGTTTCCGGCCCGATGGGACACGAGACAGTTCATTATGAGGCACCTGAGCCAGAACGTGTCCCGGAGGAAATGCACAGGTTCATCAGATGGGTGAATACAGAGAATGAGATGGATCCTGTCATCAAGGCCGGCATGGCTCACTTATGGTTTGTTTCAATTCACCCATTTGACGATGGGAACGGGCGTATCACACGAGCCATCACGGATATGCTGCTCGCCCGAAGTGAGCACTCATCGAAGCGGTTCTATAGTATGTCAAATGAGATGAAGATAATGCAAAAAGACTATTACAATGCGCTGGAAAAGACGCAGAAGGGTGATGGCGATATTACTGAATGGCTCTTGTGGTTTCTGGATTGTTTCAAGAAAGCACTTGCTTCAACAGAAGAAACACTTTCTTCAGTTCTTGCAAAATCTCATTTCTGGGAAAGCCATAAGAACATTGCAGTCAATGACAGGCAGCGTAAGATTATCAATATGCAGTTCGACGGATTTTTCGGCAAGCTGACTTCTGGCAAATGGGCGAAAATCGGGAAATGTTCGACGGACACGGCACTCAATGATATTCGGGATCTGGTAAACAAGGGTGTGCTGAAGAAAAACGATGAAGGTGGTCGAAGCACAAATTATTCTCTGGTCATTGAGCCTTCGGACAATGGATAGTCTCCATACGAAACTTCATTTACACAACAATTGCGTATTTACGCATTTTTGTACACGCAAATTACGCTATTTCAGCCTTCCGACAAAATATCCGGATAAATTTGTCTTTGCAGCAATAGAACTCGCCTGCATCCCGTCAGAACTGCAGGCGAGTCATTTTTTAATTATGAATCAGAGACCGAGAACGATGATAGGGTTCACAAGCGGGCGGGAAAAGAATCCTGCCTGGAGGTGACTTTCATCGGAGAAGACGCTCGTCCGTTCGAAATCCGCTGCAAATTTACAATGAATTTCGACAGACGCGGTTGCGTGACGTTCCCGCCGGAGGCATCAACGTGCCGGAGTTCTTTCCCGCCGGAGGCATCAACTCGCAGGACTTCTTCTTGACGCGGTTGGCTGATTACAGTCAGCCGCCAGGAAATGAGAGCGGGGACGGCTGAAATGCGCTCCAGCCGTCCCCGCTTCTGTGAATCAACGGTGTGTAACCCTGATTGGATTATTTTGTATAATAAGTATAATCCACACTATACAGCTTGACACCTTTCGAGATACCTGTGACGGTGATGGTTATGGTGTCGCCGGTCACAGAGGCGGAACCTGACACCGTGACATCATTTGTTCCGTTCAATTTGCCGGAGCACAATTCAGTTTCTCCCACCTTTATGGAAATTGTACCTGCCGTGTTACTGAACCCTCCGAATTTCACAGACACGGATTCTATGCTTGCTGCGGAAGAGTTCTCCCCCTTTATGGTAATTGATGTTGCCGGGTTGTTACTGCTCCCGATCTGGCTATATTCGCTAACCTGTGTAAACGAAGATTTCTTTGCAACCGTCGTCACAGTCCACGAGGCGCCGGCAGAGTCCTTTCCGGTAACGGCTGCTGAATTGACCTGGATGCTGCCATCAGCCGAGCCGAACTTCACGCTGCCGCTCATCTTTTCAGCAGATGTATACCTC
>CAVIXF010000128.1:4225-6333 GCA_963646585.1 Candidatus Gastranaerophilales bacterium HUM_1
AGACAGCACTAAAGAAGACACTTTCGTCACCCCCCCCTCAATATATTTCTTTGACACAACCGCGCTGGCCATCTTCACGCCTTTCAGAGCAATGGCCTTGATTGTCTGTCCGTCGGTGAGAGTTACCGGCTCGGAATATATGTCGCTGTCAGCCGTAGGGTCGGAAGGGGCGTCCCCCACAGTGTAGCGGATGGTCACATCAGACGTTTCGCAGGTCACCGTCGCCACAGCCCCGTCGAATGTGATGACCGGCGCCGCAATCGGGGCAGAATAGGTCAGCTCCGTGTAGTCAGACGGGCAAAGTTCCCACTTGGAGTCGTATAATACCCATTTGCATTTCGTGAGTGTGCCGCTCACATATCCGCCTTCCGCCCATTCTGACGGTGTATTCTGGCAATATATCACAATCTCTCCAGTCCCGACGGTGAAATACGCTCCATTCCTATAATTCCCGGAGGTGAATATCTTCGTGATTTTCTCTTCAGTAAGGGAGACCGTCACAAGCGCACCGTCCGCAGTCGGAGCTCCGGCGGTCACGAGTTCTTCGAGCGAAGAATAGGTGTATATGTTCTCCGAGAACGAGCCTGAAACAGTCACGTCTTTCGCCGGCATCGTGAACTTGCCGTCAGCGACCGCAATCACTCCTCCGTCAGAATCCTGGACGCTCCAGTCATTGTTGAACTTGTAGCCGAGTGAAGGCGTGGCGGTCAGAGTCACCTCATCTCCTTCTTTCGCCCGGAGAGGCGACGCCGTCAATGTTCCGCCGACAATGCCTGAAACGATCGTGACCTTGTGCCTGTCCGTCGTGCCGTTGAATTTATAGAGAGAAAGCGCCCCTCCAGTCGCCGTGCTGTAGCAGGCGAAACCGTTATTACCATTCCCCCGCAGATTGGCATTTACTTTAGTGGCCGTGTTCGCCTTGTTCACGAATTCGAAGGTGGAGGCGCCGGAACTCTTGGTCGCAGTCCACAAAGACTTGTCATCTGTTCCGTCTGCAAGAAGCTGCGCCTTATTCTTAGCTTCAGTTCCGGCTGCGAATTTCTGCTCTTTGTCATTGAAGATTGTCCAATAATCTCCGCTCTTCCCGATGTGCCAGACAATCGATTCATCCGACGTCTGTATCGCGTCGTCAGAAGCCTCAACCTCCGCATAACTGAACCTTTCGCTGCTTATGGCGGCTTTCATCGCCTTGCCGGAATAGACGATGAGATAATCGCCCTCGACAAGTTCCTCGGTGTGAAGCACATAAGCCGGAGTCACCGACTTCTTCGTCAGGTGGGCGGCCTCAAGCGTGAGGTTGATGACCGCGATCTGGCTTTCGGGGAAGACTATGTCGCTTGTGAGCGTCACCTCCTTGCTGAAATTGTAATTGTCCGTCTCGCCGGAGAAGGTGAGGGTCTCTCCGCTGGCGAGGGTGGTCGGGTTCACGACGAGGTAGACCGAGTTGGTGATATTGTCGGCATCATAGAGCAGCGGCATAGCGCTTTCGGAGGAATACACCGCCTTGACAGACTTGTTCGCGACCGTCCATCCGGCGACCTTCGCGTTCGTGACGTCTATCTTCGCACGGCCGGCAAGGGTCGCGGTCGAAGATGTCAGAGTGAAATTCCTTATCTTCTCGCTATTGAGTGACTCGGGGCCGCTGACATTGACCTTCAAGACGGACATAAGCCTCTTGAAGTAGATGTCATTCAGAACGACAGTACTCCCGTCCGATGTGTATCCGGTCGGCTTCGACACGAGGATGTCGCAGTCCGGGTCTATCGTCTCGTAAGTAGGGCTCTGGACATAGGCGTTGTCCGGGTCGCCCAGATTCACGCCAAGAATCTCCGCCCCGTCGTCCGCCGTATATCCCTTGTAAACACTTGCCGCTGGGGAGACCGCCTTGAACTCGCCACTTTCAGCAGCGGCGAGAGTCCCCACGAACTTTGCGGCCGCGCCGTCTTCATTCTGGTTGGAAAGAGTGCCGTCCAGCTTCGTGTCTGCGACGATGCTGCCGGTGAACACGGCGATCGCGTCGCCCTTGCTCCATTTCGGAGTGTAATTTCCCCTCAAATCGTTGTCAAGATAGGATTTCGCCGTTATCGTCGCGTTCTCCGCGGTCGTCA
>CAVIXF010000129.1:0-6333 GCA_963646585.1 Candidatus Gastranaerophilales bacterium HUM_1
CGAATGAACCGTATCGGGCATATTCGGGCTTCAGAGGGTTGTTTTTCTGCCATCCGCCGGTGGCATATCTGTAGAAATCAACTTTCGGTGAGACGCTTTCGTCGAGGTCAGCGAGGTCAATCCCCGGCGTCGCCGTCCTGTTCTGAACGCAAGAACACAGCGCAATGATCGGAATCATCAGTGTAAAAATCTTTTTCATAATATGTCGTGCATAACTTACCAGAAGAACCCTATTTGGCTTCCAGACTGTCGAAGATGAACGGGAGAAGGCACTCCACGCGGTCGAACTTGTAGACGGTCCCGCCGCCGACGAGGATTATCGCCATCGCCCGCCCGCCCTTGGTCTGGTACTCGGCCATCACCTGACGGCACTCTCCGCACGGCGTCGCGGGGCTTTCGCAGAGGACTCCGTCCCGGCTCGCCGCGATTGCTATGGCCGTCATCGCCTTGTCCGGATGATGCGCGTTGGCGTAGAACATCGCAGTCCTTTCGGCGCACAGCCCGGACGGGTAGGCGGCGTTCTCCTGATTCGCTCCGGTGACGACCGTGCCGTCCGACATCCTCACCGCCGCGCCCACGTTGAACTTTGAATACGGGGCGTAAGACCCTCCGATCGCGTTTATCGCGGCTTCTGCGAGCTCCCTGTCCTCCGCCTGAAGCTCTTCTACGGAGTCGTAGGCGGTGTAGGCTATTTCAAGAATATTCTTTGTCATAATTATGCGTTTTATGTAACTTTGCGTGGTGCAAATCGCACAAATATAGTGAAATTAAATGGCTTCCGCAAATCCGTATCGGCGGAGCGACTTTCCCCCTTGATGACTGAAGGCGCAAAAGCGCCGTGCGCAGTTTGCGAAGGGAGGGGATGTGTTGATAGGGCAAATGGAGCACCACTTTCCCTGCAGAGGGGACGGGAGGGGTCAATAAAATTTATATTTATATGAAGATATGCGTGGGACTGTCCGGGGGAGTGGATTCGAGCGTGGCCGCTCTTCTGCTGAAAAGGCAGGGATATGACGTGTTCGGACTGTTTATGCAGAACTGGCACGACGCGTCGACGACCCTTCACGGCGAGTGCGAATGGGAGGAGGACCGCTTCGTCGCCGAGATGGTGGCTCGGAAGATAGGGATTCCGTTCTATTTCGTGGACTTGAGCAAAATCTACAGAGAAAAGGTCGTGGACTATATGTTCGACGAATATGCCCGTGGCCGGACTCCAAATCCCGACGTCCTGTGCAACAGGGAGATAAAGTTCGCCGCGTTTTGGGAGACAGCGAAAAGGCTCGGGGCCGATATGGTCGCGACGGGGCACTACTGCCGCAAGGATGAGTTCACTGACGCTGAGGGACGGACGGTTTACAGAATCTTCGAAGGCGCGGATCCGAACAAGGATCAGAGCTATTTCCTCTGCCAGCTCACCCAGGAGCAGCTCTCGACCGCGCTTTTCCCCATCGGGGACATCACCAAGCCGGAGGTCAGACGCATCGCCCGCGAGGCCGACCTGCCTTCGGCCGACAAAAAGGACTCGCAAGGGATATGCTTCGTCGGGAAAGTGGATCTCCCGACCTTCCTCAAGCAGAAGCTGCAGCCGAAGGAGGGGAATGTGGTGGAGGTTTTCGACGCATATTACGAGCATAGCGCACACTATCAGGAAATCAGGCGGATTCTCACTTCGCTTCTTCCGGACGGGACGGAAGGTGAGGCGAATATGATTTCGGACTATGTGAGCGAGGACAAGCCGGGATATCCGGCCTCTGCGGGTGCGGATTATGCGGAGGGACGGGAGGCTGCGGGGCACCCTTCGGAGCCCCCTTCGGAGCAGCCCTCGGAACAGCCCCGGGGAGATCCGTCCGGTCGTCGTCCCGGGACGGTTTCGGATGAATGCCCGTGGGACATTGATAAAGTCGCCGCCTTGAGCGACGCGGAGCTTGACACTCTCAGCCGCAACGTCGACTATTCCGACATCCGTTTCGAGGCAGAGACCTACCGCAGCGGCAAGAAGCACGTCAGGAAGACCAGATGGAAGGAGAACCCTTTCGCGAAGATAGTCGGGACGCACGACGGGGCGCAGTTCTACACCATAGGCCAGCGCAAGGGGCTCAACATAGGCGGGCACACTGACTCGATATTCGTCATAGAGACCGACGTCGACGGCAACACCATATATGTGGGGGAGGGGCACCGTCACAAGGGACTTTCACGCAGCTGCCTGCGGATTTCGGCGGACGAAGTCCACTGGATTCGCGATGATCTGCGAATGAACCCCGGGGAGACGCGCCGGATGCGGGTGCGGATACGCTACCGCCAGCCGCTTCAGGACGCCGTGCTCGTTATGCGTTCCGGGGCTCTTTACATCCTGTTCGACCGTCCGCAGCGCGGAATCACTCCCGGACAGTTCGCCGTCTGGTACGCTTCCGACGGGGAGATGCTCGGCAGCGGCGTGATTTCCGGAAGATTTTGAAGAAATCGGGTGAAAATCGGCCGCCCGCCCTTGCCGTTTCACGGGAAATTGCTACCTTTGCATCCGGGTAAGTCATACACGACCAGCTCCCTTTGAATTCTCCCAGGGTCGGAAGGCAGCAAGAGCAGGAGGTTGTAGCGGTGCGATGTATCAAGCTTACCCTTTTTTTGTAAGGGAACTTGTTGATTAAAGTTTTATAAAACATATTAAAAATCAATTGATTAATAACTATGGCAAACGAAAAGAAATTCGTCACTTGTGACGGAAACTATGCTGCGGCGCACATTGCGTATCTGTTCAGTGAGCACGCGGCGATCTACCCTATCACGCCGTCGTCGACTATGGCCGAATATGTCGACGAATGGGCCGCGAAGGGCAAGAAGAACCTCTTCGGAGAGACCGTGAAGGTGACTGAGATGCAGTCCGAGGGCGGCGCCGCCGGCGCGGTTCACGGCTCGCTCCAGGCCGGTGCGCTCACCACCACGTTCACGGCGTCACAGGGTCTGCTCCTGATGATTCCGAATATGTACAAGATCGCCGGCGAGCAGCTTCCGACCGTCTTCCACGTGTCAGCCCGTGCGCTCGCGTCCCACGCGCTCTCAATCTTCGGCGACCATCAGGACGTTATGGCCTGCCGTCAGACCGGATTCGCGATGCTCGCCTCCGCTTCCGTACAGGAGGCTCTCGACCTCGCGGCCGTGGCGCATCTCTCCGCGATCAAGTCAAGCATTCCTTTCCTCCACTTCTTCGACGGATTCCGCACTTCGCACGAAATCCAGAAGATCGAGCTTATCGACGAGGAGGCTCTCAAGGGGATGATCAGCACCAAGGCTCTCGCAAGGTTCAGGGAGCGCGCCCTCAATCCGGACTCTCCGGTGACCCGCGGCTCCGCACAGAACGGCGACGTGTATTTTCAGGCACGCGAGGCCTGCAACGGGGCTTATGACGCGGTTCCGGACATCGTGGCGAGGTATATGGGCGAAATCAGTGAACTCACAGGCAGAAGCTACCGTCCGTTCGACTACTACGGAGACCCTGAGGCCGAGAACATAATCATCGCTATGGGTTCTGTCACCGAGACCGTCAAGGAGACCATCGACCACCTCGAAAAAGAGGGGAAGAAAGTCGGCCTGCTTACGGTGCGTCTCTACCGCCCGTTCTCGGCGAAATATTTCTTCAAGGCTCTTCCGCAGTCTGTCAGGAGAATCGCGGTTCTCGACAGGACGAAGGAGCCGGGCTCGCTCGGAGAACCTCTCTATCTCGACATCAAGGCCCTCTTCCAGGGCAAGGAGAACGCTCCTGTCATCGTGGGCGGCCGTTACGGTCTGTCTTCAAAGGACACCACCCCGGCCCAGATCGTCGCGGTTTACGAGAATCTCGAACTCGCCGAGCCTAAGACCGACTTCACCATCGGCATCGTCGACGACGTCACCTTCAAGTCGCTTCCGGTCAAGGAGGAGATATCCATTATGAAGCCGGGCACGACCGAGTGCAAGTTCTTCGGTCTCGGATCCGACGGTACGGTCGGCGCGAACAAGAACACTATCAAGATCATCGGCGACCACACGCAGAAATACGCCCAGGGCTACTTCGACTACGACTCCAAGAAGTCAGGCGGATACACCTGCTCGCACCTGCGCTTCGGAGACCTCCCTATCAAGGCCCCTTACCTCGTTTCTACGCCGGACTTCGTGGCCTGCCACGTCCCTTCATATCTTTCAAAATATGACGTCCTCGCCGGCATCAAGCAGAACGGAACGCTCCTGCTCAACAGCCTCTGGGACGAGAAGGAGACCCTCGAAAGGATTCCGGAGCACGTCAAGGGCATAATCGGAAGGAAGAACATCACCCTCTACATCATCAACGCGACCAAGATCGCCGCTGAAATCGGACTCGGCGGAAGGACGAACACCATCCTCCAGTCAGCGTTCTTCAAGATCACCAACATCATCCCTTACGAGGACGCAGTGACCTATATGAAGCAGGCCATCCTCAAGAGCTACGGCAAGAAGGGGGAGAACGTGGTCAATATGAACTACGCCGCTGTCGACCGAGGAGGAGAATATGTCAAGGTGGAGATTCCTGCGGACTGGAAGAACATCACCGCGAAGTTCGAGAACCCGAACAAGGACCGTCTCGCGCCTTCATTCGTCAAGGAGATCGCCGACGAGGTCAACTCGCAGTGCGGGGACAGGCTTCCTGTCAGCAAGTTCATCGACATTCAGGACGGCACTATGCCTAACGGCACTGCGGCGTACGAGAAGCGCGGCGTGGCTGTCAAGGTTCCGGAGTGGAAGAGCGACAACTGCATCCAGTGCAACACCTGCGCGTTCGTCTGCCCTCACGCAGCCATCCGTCCGTTCATCCTCACCGCAGACGAGGCGGCTTCCGCTCCTGCGGGCGTGAAGAAGGCGGCAGGAAAGGCGCAGCTCAAGGATTACACTTACGCCCTCTCCGTTTCAGTCGCCGACTGCACCGGCTGCGGCAACTGCGTCGACGTCTGCCCTGCGAAGGAGAAGGCTCTCGAAATGGTTTCATATCAGGACGCTCTTCAGGAGCAGGAGAACTTCGACTGGCTGCACTCCCACATCGGGTACAAGGAGGACATACTCAACAAGGCCGGCAATGTGAAGAACGCCCAGTTCGCACAGCCGCTCTTCGAGTACTCCGGAGCCTGCGCGGGATGCGGCGAGACGCCGTACATCAAGACCATCACGCAGCTTTGGGGCGACCATATGATGATCGCGAACGCGACCGGATGTTCGTCAATCTACGGCGCGTCATTCCCTGCGACCCCATACTGCACCAACGCGCAGGGTCACGGCCCGGCCTGGGCGAACTCCCTGTTCGAGGACTTCTGCGAGTTCGGTCTCGGAATGAAGCTCGGTTCGGACAGGGCGAGGGCGACTGTGACGAAGCTTATGGAACAGGGGCTTTCGTGCAGCTGCTGCTCCGACGAGATGAAGGCTCTCTTCACTCAGTGGCTTGAGAACAAGAACGACGCGAAGATCACCCGCGAGGTCGCCGACAAGCTCGTTCCTCTTATGGAGGCCTGCGGCTGCGACACCTGCAAGGCTCTGCTTGAGTACAAGCACTACATCCCGGCTCGTTCACAGTGGATCATCGGCGGTGACGGAGCATCCTACGACATCGGCTACGGCGGACTCGACCACGTGCTCGCTTCCGGCGAGAACGTGAACATCCTCGTTCTCGACACCGAGGTTTATTCCAACACCGGCGGACAGTCTTCAAAGGCCACCCCTGCGGGAGCGATCGCGAAGTTCGCCGCGTCCGGAAAGAAGGTGCGCAAGAAGGATCTCGGAATGATGGCTATGAGCTACGGCTATGTATATGTCGCCCAGATTGCTATGGGCGCGTCTCCGGCGCAGTATTTCAACGCCATCCGCGAGGCCGAGGCATACGACGGCCCGTCGCTCCTCATCGCCTACGCTCCTTGCATCAACCACGGTCTGAAGGCCGGTATGGGTCTGAGCCAGAAGGAGGAGAAGCTCGCCGTGGAGTGCGGCTACTGGCACCTCTACAGGTACAATCCTGCACTTGAGGGCACTGACAAGAATCCGTTCACGCTCGATTCCAAGGAGCCTGACTGGAGCAAGTTCCAGGACTTCCTCAAGGGCGAGGTGAGGTTCGCGTCACTCTACAAGATGTTCCCGGACAAGGCTGCGGAGCTTCTTGAGAAGACCGAGGAGTTCGCAAAGGTGCGTTACGGCAACTACTGCAGGCTCGCCGGCAAATAGCAGCCTGAACCTGAACAAAAGAGCGAGGTCGACGGACAGTCGACCTCGCTCTTTTTGTTTTCCCCGAAGTGTCATCTCCGGGATGCAGACTGCTCTTAAACGGATGCAGTGCAAGGC